>DASSMZ010000207.1:0-2711 GCA_035688325.1 Gaiellaceae bacterium | reverse complement strand
TGCAGGGCGTCGGCAGCGCGCTCTCGTGGGCGGGCGCCCTGGCGTGGCTCGTCGCCGCGGCGCCGCGCGAGCGGCGGGGCGCGCTGATCGGCACGACGATGGGGGCCGCCGTCTTCGGGGCGCTGCTCGGGCCCGTGCTCGGCGCGATCGCGAGCGTCGCCGGCGTCCGCGCGACCTTCACCGGGGTCGCCCTGCTCGGCGGCGGCCTTGCGACCTGGGTCGCGCTCTCGCCGGGCGTTCCGGCGCACCCGCAGCCGATGGCCGAGCTCTTCCGCCGCGCCGACCGGCGGCTCCTCGGCGGGATGTGGCTGCTGGTGCTGCCCGCGCTCCTGTTCGGCGTGCTCGTCGTGCTCGTGCCGCTGCGGCTCCACGCGGACGGCTGGGGCGGCGTCGCGATCGGCGCGGTCTTCCTGGTGACGGCGGCGGTCGAGACGGTGCTCAACCCGGTGCTCGGCCGCGTCACCGACCGGCACGGGCTAATGCTCCCGATCCGGATCGCGCTCGCCGGGTCGGTCGTCGTCTCGCTCGCCTTCGCCGCCGCGCGCTCGGCGCCGGCCGTCGCCGCGCTGGTGGTCGTCGCGGGGCTCGCATACGGCAGCTTCTACACCCCGGGCATGGCGCTGTTGACGGATGCGGCCGAGCGCCGCGGGATCTCCGCCGCCCTCGCGTTCGGCGCGATGAACGGCGCCTGGGCAGCGGGGAACGTGGTCGGCCCCGCGCTCGGCGGCTGGCTCGCCGAGCTGGCCGGCGACGCGCTCCCGTACCTCCTGCTCGCCGCGGTCTGCCTCGCGAGCCTCGCGGCCACGATGCAGGTCGGGTCGCGCTACCTCCAGCCGAGGTCGCGCCCGAGCAGCTCGTAGAGCCGGCGGTTCGGCTCGTCGAACTCGGCCGCGAGCCGCTCGCGCGTCCCGGGCTTCATCGGCTCGTACTGCCGCTCGTAGACGCGCGGGTACGAGTCGAGCCGGTGCGGCTGGACGCCGAGGAACGCAAGCACCCGGCCGTAGGCGCCGCCGGGATCGGCGGCGAGGTCGTCGGTCGGCACGACCAGCAGCTGCTCCTGCGGGAAGACGGCGAGCCAGCGCTCGAGCTGCTCGGCGTAGCGCCCGCGCGCCTTGTAGGTGTGGCCCCACCACTCACGGCTGAAGTACTCGGGGTCGGCGAGCATCCGCTCGACCTCGCCGCGCAACCGCTCGTCCTCCGCGTCGAGCGCCTCCTCGAACGGCAGCGGCTCGCGGCCGAGCGCGACCTCGTGGTTGTAGTGCGAGAGCGCGCGGTCGACCGGATTCCGCACAAGTGCGACCAGGCGCGCCTCCGGCACGACCTCCTGCACCCGCTCGGGCGCAAGCGGGTGGAACAGGTAGCTCGGGCTCGCCTCGCCGACGAGCTTGCCGCGCGTCCGCGCGTTGTTCGGAAAGTTGCCGCGGTACCAGGCGACGCCGCGCACCCAGTGGCGGTCGAAGAAGCTGACCTCCTTCCACGACGGCCCCGCGAGGTCGGGATGCCGACGCAGGTACGTGTAGAGCGCCGTCGTCCCCGCCTTCTGCGCACCGAGGACGAGGAAGTCGGGCAGCGGCCGGAACGGCGAGGTGACGGTGCCGTAGGCCCAGACGCCGCTCCGCAGGACGGCGCGCACGGGCTCGGGCACGGTCGGGATCAGCGTGGCCGGGCTGCGCACGCGGCGAGCCTACCCCGGTGCTCGGTAGTTCAGGGCAGGTGGATCCGCCTTTTCCCCGATTTCGGCGGCGCCGGGAGGCGCGACAGTTCACGCAGAGCCCCGAAAGGAGGCAGTCATGTACCGGACGATCGTCTGGGCGACGGACGGCTCGACCCACGCCGACCACGCGCTCCCGTTCGCCCGCGAGCTGGTCGCGCTGACGCACGCGAAGCTCGTCGTCGTGCACGCCGACGAGATCGTCGCGGCGGGCCGCGCGAGCGGCGAGACCGTCCGCGCGGGCGAGCCCGAGCTCGACGCGCGCATCCACGAGCAGGCGAAGGCGCTCGAGGCCGACGGCTTCGACGTCGACGTGCGGATCGAGATCGGCCGCGAAGGCCCGGCGAGGCTGATCGCGAGGGTCGCGGCCGAGGTGGACGCCGACCTGATCGTGGTCGGCACGCGCGGTCACGGCCCGCTGACCGGCGCGCTGATCGGCAGCGTCGCGCAGCACCTGCTGCACGAGGCGCACTGCCCGGTCCTCGCGGTGCCGCCCGCCGTCCGCGAGCCGGCAACGGCCTAGCGGCTACTCGGGCGTGACATAGGCGGCGGTGAGGCCGCCGTCGACGAGGAAGGTCGAGCCGGTCACGTACGACGACTCGTCCGAGGCGAGGAAGAGCGCCCCGAGCGCGATCTCGCGCGCCTTCGCCAGGCGGCCCATCGGCAGGTGCACGCGCCGCCGCTCGTACGCCGCCGGGTCGTCCGCGAACAGCCGCATCAGCATCGGCGTCTCCACCGGCCCCGGGCAGAGCGCGTTCACGCGCACGCCGCGGCGGGCGAACTCGACCGCCAGCTCGCGTGTGAGCGAGAGCACGGCGCCCTTCGAGGCCGTGTAGGCGATCTGCGAGGTCGCCGCGCCGACGAGCGCCACGAACGAGGCGACGTTGATCACGGAGCCGCCGCCGCGCTCGAGCAGCCGCGGGATCCCGTGCCGGCAGCAGAGGTAGACGCCTTTCGCGTTCACGTCGAGCACGCGGTCCCACGCCTCGGGCTCGGTCTC
>DASSMZ010000204.1:0-7052 GCA_035688325.1 Gaiellaceae bacterium | reverse complement strand
ACGGCGCGCTCCTGCTCCATCCGGGCAAGGAGTGCCGCCGCGACGAGGTCGACGCGCTGGCCGAGGACTTCGCGCGCGCGGGCGTGCCGGTCGCGGGGCGCCTGCGGGACCCCGAATGGGCCGAGGGCGGCGACTGCTGTTGGCTCGACGAGCGGACACTGCTCGTCGGCTGCGGCTACCGCACCAACGAGGCCGGGATCGAGCGGCTGCGCGAGTTGCTGCCGGACGTCGAGGTCGTTGCCTACGACCTCCCGCATTGGCACGGCCGCGGCGAGGTGATGCACCTGCTGTCGCTGATCAGCCCGCTCGCCCCGGAGCTCGCGGTCGTCTACGCGCCGCTGCTGCCGACGCGGCTCGCGCAGCTGCTCGAGGAGCGCGAGGTCGAGCTCGTGGAGGTGCCGGACGAGGAGTTCGCGAGCATGGGCTCCAACGTGCTGGCGCTCGCGCCGCGCGTGTCGCTGGCGGTGGAGGGCAACCCGCGCACCCGCGAGCGGATGGAGCGCGCGGGCGTCGAGGTGCTGACCTACCGCGGCGACGAGCTGTCGAAGGGCGACGGCGGCCCGACGTGCCTCACGCGCCCGCTGCTCCGAGCCTGAGGGCTCTAGTAACAGACTGTTACAAACACCTCGGGCCCGCCGACCCCGCTCCCCGTCGGCGTTCGAACCATTCAAGTAACAGACTGTTACTTGGATCGACACGTCCCGGCGGGACGGTCACGCCGTCCGGCGCGAGCGTGGCGCCGCAGCGCCCGCACGCCTCCCGCAGCCAAGGCTCAAGCCAGCGCCCCGAGCGCGAGGTCGACGGCCTCCGCAGGGGACGCCGCCCGCTGCACGCCCTCCAGCTGCCAGCCGGGCTCCAGGATCACGACCGGCCGTCCGAGCACGTGGGCGAAGCCGATCTCCGCGAGCGTGCCCCACTGCCCGCCGACGGCAATGACCGCGTCGCCCGACGCCACGACGGCGAGGTTGCGCGCGTGCCCGACGCCGGTCACGACGGCGTGGTCGATCCACTCGTTCGCGTCGCGGCGGCTCTCGCCGGGTAGGACCCCGAGCGTGACGCCGCCCGCCGACTTCGCGCCGCGCGCCGCTGCGGCCATCACCGAGCCGCGACCGCCGGTGACGACCGTGCACCCGCGCTCCGCCAGGAGCCTCCCGACCTCCTCGGCGCGCCCTTCGTGCTCGGCGCCGCTCCCGATCACCGCGACCTGCACCACCGGCATGCGGCGATAGTAGAGGCGTGAGCGAGCGAGACGCCCACGGCGGGACACTCGTGATCGGCGGCGGCTTCGCCGGCGCCTGGGTCGCGCGCTACCTCGGCGAGCGCGGCGCGACCATCGTCAGCCCGGAGAACTCGATGCTCTTCACGCCGCTGCTGCCCGAAGCCGCCTCGGGCACGCTCGAGCCGCGCCACGTCGTCGTGCCGCTGCGCGTCATGTGCCCGCACGCCGAGCTCGTCCTCGGCCGCGCGACGGCGATCGACCTCGACGCGAGCGCGGTGCAGGTCGACGCGCTCGACGCGCAGGTGACCGTCCGCTACCGCGAGCTCGTCGTCGCGGTCGGCTCGATCTCGCGCGCGCTCCCGATCCCCGGCCTGGCCGACCACGCGCTCGGCTTCAAGGACCTGGCCGACGCGATCCAGCTGCGCAACCACGTCCTGCAGCGGCTGGAGGCAGCCGACGCGGCGGCGGACGAGGGACAGCGCAGCGCCGAGCTCACGTTCGTCTTCGTCGGCGCGGGCTATGCGGGCGTCGAGGCGCTGGCCGAGCTCTCCGACCTCGTCCGCGACGCCCTCCGCTTCTACCCGGCGCTGCGCGGCGAGCCGCAGCGCTGGGTGCTGGTCGACGCGGCACCGAAGATCCTCCCCGAGATCCCGTCGCGGCTAGGCGAGTACGCGGCGCGGCAGCTGGGCAAGCGCGGGATCGAGATCCACGTCTCCACGACGCTCGAGTCGGTCGAGCCCGACCTCGCGACGCTCTCGAACGGCGACCGCATCCCGACCCGTACCGTCGTCTGGACGGCCGGCGTGAAGGCGAACCCGATCCTCTCGCGGCTCGGGCTGCCGCTCGACGAGCGGGGCCGCGTGAAGGTCGACGAGACGCTGCGCGTCGAGGGACACGAGCACGTGTGGGCGCTCGGCGACGGCGCGGCGGTTCCGAACCTCGCGACGCCGGGCTCGGTCGACCCGCCGACGTCTCAGCACGCGCTTCGCCACGCGCGCCGGCTGGCGAAGAACCTCGCCGGCGACGAGAAGCCCTACCGCTACCGGATGCTCGGCCAGGTCGCGACCCTCGGACGCTACAAGGGGATCGCCGACGTGCCCGGCCTGCGGCTGACGGGGTTCCTCGGCTGGTTCGTCACCCGGACGTACCACCTCTACCAGCTGCCGCTCTTCTCGCGGAAGCTCCGCGTCGTGACCGACTGGACGACGTCGCTCTTCTTCCGCCGCGACATCGCTGAGCTCTCGATGCTCGGCCACCCGCAACGGCTCGATGCCTGACGACCTCGCCCGCGCCTGGGCGTTCCTCGACCGCGCCGACATGGCGGGAACGCGCACGTTGCCGTCCCGCTCCGGCACCGCGGTCTACGACGACGAGGTGCCGCTGCGGCTCGATTCGAACTTCCTGCGCGTCGAGCGGCCGGCCGAGCCCGCGGAGCTGCTCGCCGAGGCGCAGCGGCTCGACCGGCGCATGATCGTCTTCCGCTCGACGGACGAGGGCGAGCGCCTCGCGCCCTTCTTCGCGGAGCGCGGCTGGCTCGTCCGCCGCCACCTGCTGATGGCGCAGCTGCGGGTGCCCGGCCGCGTTGCCGACCTGAGCCTCGTCGTCGAGGTCGCGGAGGAGGAGCTGCGAACGGCCCGGCAGCGTGTCGTCGAGGGCGAGCCGTGGAGCAAGCCGGAGATCATGGCGCAGCTCTTCGCCGCCAAGCACCGGATCGGCAAGCGCGTCCGTGCGCGGTTCTTCGCGGTCAAGGTGGACGGCGAGGTCGTGAGCTACACCGACCTCTACGAGGACGGGGCGGAGGCGCAGGTCGAGGACGTCGGCACGCTCCCGGAGCACCGCGGCCGCGGCTACGCGACGGCCGTCGTGCTCGCCGCGATCGCGGCCGCGCGCGCGGACGGCGCCGGGTTCGTCTTCCTCGTGGCCGACCTCGACGACTGGCCGAAAGAGCTCTACCGCAAGCTTGGCTTCGACGAGCTCGGCTACTTCGTGAAGCTGGTCTCTCCCGGCGTATGACGGCCGCGCTCTCCGCGCGCGGGCTCGAGAAGCGCTACGGGTCGACCGTCGCCCTCGGCGGCGTCGACCTCGAGGTCGGCGAGGGCGAGCTCGTCGGCCTGCTCGGGCCGAACGGCGCCGGCAAGTCGACGCTCGTCAAGATCGCCTGCGGCCTCGTCCGCCCGACCCGCGGCGAGGCACAGATCTGCGGCGCCCGCGCCGGCTCGCGCGACGCGAAACGCCGGCTCGGCTACCTCGCCGAGCTGTTCCGCTTCCCCGGCTGGTACTCGGCCGACGAGCTGCTCGTGCTGCACCAGCGGCTCGCCGGCTCGGCCGGCGGCGTGACCGAACGGGCCGAGCTGCTCGAGCTCGTCGGGCTGAGCGCCGCGAGTGACCGCCGGGTGGAGCAGATGTCGAAGGGCATGCAGCAGCGGCTCGGCCTCGCGCAGGCACTCGTCGGGTCGCCGCCGCTCCTGCTGCTCGACGAGCCGACGAGCGCCCTCGACCCCGTCGGCCGGCGCACGGTCCGCCTGCTGCTCGAGGAGCTGCGACGCCGCGGCACGTCGGTGCTGCTCAACTCCCACCTGCTCAGCGAGATCGAGCTCGTCTGCGACCGGGTCGTGATCCTCCTCCGCGGCACCGTGGTCACCGAGGGCTCGCCGGCGGAGCTGAGCCGCCCGCGCGGAATCGAGATCGAGACCGACGATGGCACGACCGTCCACGACGGCAGGCGCGAGGACGTGCCGCGCCTGGTGGCCGAGCTGGTCGCGGCGGGACGGCAGGTCTACGGCGTCCGCGTCCTCACCTCGACGCTCGAGGACACGTACCTCGAGGCCGTGGGCGGGGAGACGTCGTGAGCGCGATCCCGATCATCGTCGGCTACGGCCTGCGCGAGGCCCTGCGGCGGAAGGTGTTCGCCGTCGTCCTGCTGCTGACGGCGGGCTTCCTCTTCCTCTACTGGCTCGCGAACCACTACCTCTTCCGCGACCTGCGCCACATCGGCGCGCCCAACGGGATCGACGCGCGCGGGTTCGCGGGGGCGACGATGTTCGGGCTCGCCATGTTCGCGACGCTCTTCCTCGGCGTCGTGCTCGCCGTGTTCCTCACCCTCGGCGCCGTCCGCGGCGACGCCGAGCGTGGGCTGCTGCAACCCCTGGTCGTGCGGCCCGTCGACCGCCCGACGCTGCTCTTCGCACGCTGGCTCGGGGCCGTCGCCGTGTGCACGCCGTACGTCGCCGCGGTCTACGCCGCCGCGATGGTGATCACCGGCGTGACCGGCCGCTGGTGGCCCGACCACCTCGTCGTGCCCGCGCTCGAGCTCGCGGCCGGCGTGGCGCTGCTCGCGGCGCTCTCGCTGCTCGGGTCGGTCTTCCTGACCGCGACCGCCAACGGGATCGCGATCTTCATGGTCTTCGGCGCCGGCCTCGTGGCCGGGCTGCTCGGCACGATCGGCCACGGGCTCAACTCGCAGACGTTGAAGCACGCGGCAGTCGTCGCCGCGTACATCGTCCCGTTCGAGGCGCTCTACCAGGACGCGCTGCACGAGATCACCGCGAGCACGACGGGGCTGACGGGCTTCCTGCTCGAGCTCGGCCCGTTCGGCGGCGCCTTCATCCACGGCAGCGGCGTGCGGCTGTGGGCGCTCGCCTACGTCGTGGCCGTGGGCGCGGTCGCTGCGCTCGCGTTCTCGCGCCGCGACCTCTAGGAACTCACCAGGCAGTCTTCCTCAGGCTCTTCGCGAAGGCCGCACGCTTCTTGCGCTCCTCCGCCCGCAGCCGCGCGTCCTGCTTGCGAGCCAGCCTCGCGAGCTCACGCTGAAGCGCCCGGTAGCTCTGCAGCCGCTCGCGCGGGAGCCGGCCCTCGTCGATCGCCTCCTGCACGGCACAGCCCGGCTCCCGCAGGTGCGCGCAGTCGTTGAAGCGGCACCCGCCGGCGAGCTCGTCGACGTCCGCGAAGGCCTCCTGGATGCCGTCGTCCGCGTCCCACAGCTGGACCTCGCGCAGGCCCGGGGTGTCCACGAGCAGCGCGCCGCCGGGCAGCCTGAAGAGCTGGCGGGCGGTCGTCGTGTGACGGCCGGTGCCGTCCTCGGCGAGCTCCTTCGTCGCCTGCGCCTCGTGACCGAGCAGCCGGTTCGCGAGCGACGACTTGCCGACGCCGGACGAGCCGAGCAGCGCGATCGTCTTCGCCGGCGCGAGGTGCGGTGCGAGCTCGTCCACGCCCTCGCCGGTGACGTTGCTGACGAGGTGCACCGGCACGCCGAGCGCGACCTGCTCCGCCTCGAGCAGGAGCGTCGTCGGCTCGTCGCACAGGTCGGCCTTCGTCAGCACCACCGCCGGCATCGCTCCGCTCTCCCAGGCGAGCGTCAGGTAGCGCTCCAGGCGCCGCGGGCTGAAGTCCGCGTCGAGCGCGGTGACGACGAAGATCGCGTCGAGGTTCGCCGCCAGCACCTGCGCCTCCGCCGCGCCGAGGTTGACCTTGCGCCGGAACGCGGAACGCCGCGGCAGGACGGCGTGGATCGCCTGCTCGCGCAGCGCCACCCAGTCGCCGACGGCGGGCAGCTCGGCGCCGGACGACGCTTCGTGCCGCAGCCGGCCGGTCACGCGGGCGCGTTGCTCGCCGGCTTCCGTGAGCACGTCGTACTCGCCGCGATGCTGCGCCGAGACGCGACCGGGAATGCAGTTGTCGTTCGGCTCGAGGGCGGCCGCGAAGCCGTCGTCCCAGCCGAGGTCGTTCAGGTTCAAGCGAAGCTCCTTTCGGAAGGGGTGAACTCCGAGCGGTGCCCGAAGGCTCAGGAGCTCGCTACGTCAGAGGATGCTGCGGCGGGCCGGGGAGCCTCAGGCTCTGCGACCGGAGGGCGCAATCGTCGTCATGTCGCACCTCCTTTGCCGAACAGGAACGTTGCGGAGCGTACCAGCTACTGGAGCTTGCGCAACGCCGCCCCGAGCTGCTGCTTCGTCGTCAGCACGCCCTCGTACAGGTCGCCGTGCTGCGCGATCCGGTCGCGGACGGCGTCCATCGTGAAGGCCAGCGGGTCGAGCGACTCGTCGACCTCGTCCCACGAGAGCGGCGTCGAGACGGGCGCTCCGGCGCGCGGCCGCACCGAGTAGACGGACGCGATCGTCTTCCCCTCGCCGTTCTGGTTCGCGTCGATCAGCACGCCGCGCCGCTTCGACTTCGTCCACTCCGTCGTCACGAGCCCGCGGTTCGTCGACGCCAGCGCCCCGGCCACGATCTCGGCGAACTCGCGAGTGTCGTCGTAGGTGTGCCGCCGCTGGACGGGAACGAGCACGTGCATCCCTTCGGAGCCGCTCGTCTTCGGAAACGACCGCAGGTCGAGCGCGTCGAGCACCTCCTTCACGAGCAGCGCGACCTGGACCGTCTCGCGGAAGCCGACGTCGGGCGAGGGGTCGAGGTCGAAGAGAACGAAGTCCGGCCGTTCGAGCTTGTCCACCCGCGAGTACCACGCGTTCAGGTCGATGCAGCCCATGTTCGCCATCCAGAGCAGCGCAAGCTCGTCGTTCACGAGCGGCGCGTCGATGCGGCGCCGCTGCCGCGGCCGATCCCGGGTCGTGACCTCGATGTTCACGGTCGGGATCCAGTCGGGCATGCCGGCCGGCTTGTCCTTCTGGAAGAACGACTTGCCGGTCGCGCCGTCGGGATACCGGCGCATCGTGAACGGCCGGTCGCGGAGGTGCGGGATGAGGACGGGCGCCACGTCGCGGTAGAACGCGAGCAGGTCGCCCTTGGTGATCCCCTCGTCCGGCCAGAACGGCTTGTCGAGGTTCGAGAGCCGCAGGGTGCGCTTGCCCTTGCGGATCACGTCCGGCACCCCGTCCGCGAC
>DASSMZ010000193.1:0-16719 GCA_035688325.1 Gaiellaceae bacterium | reverse complement strand
AGCGCGCTCGCTACGTCGGTACCATTCTCGCGCCAGCGACCTCGACTTCGCATGGAGGTGAAACGCACCGATGCCTCTCTACGAACTCGTCTTGCGCTACGACGACCGTGAGGAGTTGCGCCTCACTGATCGTCCGCCTTCGGTCGGCGACACGCTTCAGATCGGCTACGACGAGTGGAACGTCGTCTTGGAGCACGAGCCACGCGACGCCCTGGCCACAACAGCGTTCCTCTGCGAGCTGGCACAAGCCCAGCGAGCGCGGGCGGAGAAGCTGCGGGCGGACGACGCGGAGCGCCGTGAACGAGCGGCCAGGGTTGCGCAGCGCCGGAAGCAGCTCGGCCGGATTTCGCCCAGCTGAGCAGACGCGCTCGTCTTGACCCGGGATCGAGGCCGCCGACGCCGTGCGGCGCGCCGGACCGGGTGCTACCTTCGGGCCCGTGGGGGACGACCGGGCGCGTGTTCCGGCGGGCGTGCTCAGACCCGTCGTTCGCCGCCGCAGGCGGCGGTTGGCACCGCGGCTGCTCGTCGTGGCGGCGGTCGCCGCCGCCGGCGCGTTCGCCGCGGTCCGCGAGCTGCCGTCCCATCACGCCTCGGCGGCATCGACACCCGCGCCCGCTCCGCGGCACGCCGTGCCACGCCGTGTGCCGGTGCAGCGCCCCGCCGTGGCGGCGAAGCCGAAGCCGACACCGCTCCTGACCGGGCCGCCGCGCTCGGTGCAGGAGCTGCGGCCTCCGATCTCCGCACGCGCGGCGATCGTCGTCGACGGCGCAACCGGGCGGGTGCTGTGGCAGCACGACCCGCACCGGCGGCTGCCGATCGCCTCGACGACGAAGATCATGACCGCGACGCTCGCGCTCGAGCACCTGCAGGCGAGCACCGTCGTCCGCGTCCCACCGGCCGCGACGCGGGTGCCCCTCGTCCGCGAGGGCCTGCGGCCGAAGGAGCGCGTCCAGGCGTGGAAGCTGCTGGACGGCCTGCTGATCTTCTCCGGCAACGACGACGCGATGACGCTCGCAGCGGCGGTCGCGGGGAGCCGGCGCGCGTTCGTCGCCCAGATGAACGCGAAGGCGCGCGAGCTCGGCCTGGCCGACAGCCACTTCTCGAGCGTGAGCGGCGTGATCGACGACGGGAACTACTCGAGCGCGTGGGATCTCGCCGCCCTGACGCGGGTCGCGCTGCGGAACCCGCGCTTCCGGCAGGTCGTCCGCACGCGAATCGCCCGCGTCCCGTGGTCGGCTCCGACCTTCGAGAAGGTGTACGTGAACAAGAACCCGCTGCTCGGCACCTACCGTGGCGCCGACGGCGTGAAGACGGGCTGGACGACGCTTGCCGGCCACTGCCTGGTCGCATCGGCGACGCGCGGCGGGCGCACGATCGTCGCGGTCGTCCTGCACGATGCGAACGCGCCCGGGGACGCCCGCCGCCTGCTGAGCCTCGGTTTCCGCACCGCCTGAGCCCCACGAAGGAACATCCGGGGCGCTGCCTAAGGTGTTTCCGTGACGGTTCTCGGCATCGACCCAGGGACGGCAGCGTGCGGGTTCGGCATCGTCCGCGAAAAAGGAAACCGCCTCAAGGCGCTCGACTACGGGTGGTGGAAGACCTCGGCGTCGGAGCGCCCGGAGCTGCGGCTGAAGACGATCTTCGACGGCGTCACCGAGCTGATCGAGGAGTGGCGGCCCCGTGCCGTCGTGCTCGAGGAGTCGTTCGTCGGCGTCGACGCCCGCACCGCGCTGTCCGTCGGCCAGGCACGCGGCGCCGTGCTCGTCGCGGCGGCGTCGTTCGGGCTCGAGTGCGCTGAGTACGCCCCGTCGAGGGTCAAGCAGGCGGTGTGCGGCTACGGCCGCGCCGAGAAGGCGCAGGTGCAGCGGATGGTGAGCGCGATCCTCGGCCTGAAGCAGGTGCCGCAGCCGCATCACGCGGCCGACGCGCTCGCCGTTGCGATCTGCCATGCGCTCGCGCCGCCCATGCTGAGGGCGGCGGGATGATCTCGCGCCTGCGCGGCACCGCCGTCGGGCGCTCCGGCGACCGGATCGTGCTCGACGTCGGCGGCGTCGGCTACTCGCTCGCCGTCACGCCGACCGCGTCCCGCCTCGCCGAGGGTGGGGGAGAGGTCGCGCTCGAGACGTTCCTCCACGTACGCGAGGACGCGCTCCAGCTCTACGGGTTCGGCGAGCCGGCCGAGCGCGAGCTGTTCGAGCACCTGCTCGCGGTCTCGGGCGTCGGGCCGAAGGTCGCGCTCGCGATCGTCTCCGGCTCGCCGCCGGCCGACCTGCGCCGCGCGATCGCGCTGGAGGACACTGCGCGGTTCGAAGCGATCCCCGGGATCGGCAAGAAGACGGCGCAGCGCGTCGTGCTGGAGCTGAAAGAGAAGCTCGGCACCGTCACGGAGCCGCCGGCCACCGGCCACCTCGGCGCTCGCGAGGCCCTCGTGGAGCTCGGCTACTCGGTCGTCGAGGCCGAGCGGGCGCTCGCGCGGGTCGACCCGCAGTTGCCGGTCGAGGAGCAGGTCCGGCAGGCGCTTCGCGAGGCGGCATGAGCACCGAGGCGCAGTTCCTGGAGCCGGCGATCAAGCCGGACGAGGACGAGCTCGAGCGCTCGCTGCGGCCGCGGTCGCTGGACGAGTTCGTCGGCCAGGAGCGGGTCAAGGAGCAGCTCGCGATCGCGCTCGAGGCGACGCGCTCGCGCGGCGAGGCGCTCGACCACCTGCTGTTGATCGGGCCGCCGGGCCTCGGCAAGACGAGCCTCGCGTACATCGTGCGCGAGGAGCTCGGCGTCGGCCTGCGCTCCGCAGCCGGTCCGGCCCTGGAGCGCAAGGGCGACGTCGCCGCGATCCTGACCGGCCTCGGCGAGCGCGACGTGCTCTTCATCGACGAGATCCACCGGCTGAACCGCGCGGTGGAGGAGATCCTCTACCCGGCGCTCGAGGACTTCCGGCTCGACATCATCGTCGGCCAGGGCCCGGCCGCCCGCACGCTCACGCTCGACCTGCCGCCGTTCACGATGATCGGGGCGACGACGCGCACCGGGCTGCTGACGACGCCGCTGCGCGACCGCTTCGGGATGACCTTCCGGCTCGAGCACTACGAGCCCGACGAGCTCGCGCGGATCGTCCGCCGCTCCGCGCGCATCCTCGACGTCCGGATCGACGACGAGGCGGCGACCGAGATCGCGCGCCGCTCGCGCGGCACGCCCCGGATCGCGAACCGGATCCTGCGCCGGGTGCGCGACGTGGCCGAGGTCCGCCACCAGGGCGCGATCACGACCGACATCGCGCAAGAGGCGCTCGAGCTGCTCGAGGTGGACGAGCAGGGCCTCGAGCGCACCGACCGCGCGTTGCTGCGGGCGGTGGTCGAGAAGTTCGAGGGCGGCCCGGTCGGGCTCTCGACGCTCGCGGTCGCCCTCGGGGAGGAGCCGGACACGATCGAGGACGTCTACGAGCCGTACCTGCTCCAGCTCGGGTTCCTGCAGCGCACGCCGCGCGGCCGGATCGTGACGAAGCTCGGGCGGGAGCACGTCGGCGCCGCGGCCGACGCCGACGCGCTCTTCTAGCTACTCGCCCGCCTTCGCCGCGTACCGGGCGAGCACCGGCTCCCAGCCCTCGCTGTACGACTGCCGCGCCTCGGCGGCCTCGGTGCCGAGCTGCTCCCAGCCGCGGTGCTCGAGGTCGACGCGCGTCTTGCCGCCGTCGGCCGTGAACGTGACCTCGATCTCGGTCCTCGGCTCGTCCTGGTCCCGGCTCGGGTTCCAGGCGAGCACGAAGCGGTACGGCGGGTCGTACGCGATCACGTCGGCCCACTTCAGCTCCTCGCCGCTCGTCGTTCGCTCGTAGACCTGCCCGCCGGCGCCGCCCTGGAAGACGACCGTCTCGGCCGGCGTCCCCGACTCGTAGCGCTCGATCGAGTGCGTCGCCAGCGGCCACCAGTCGTGGATCCGCTCGGTGAAGGTCGCGAACGCCTGCTCGACCGGGCAGTCCACCGTGACGGAGCGCCTGATAGCAGTGTCGGCTGCGTGCGTGCTCATCTCGTCCTCCTCTCGTCTTCGGCCGACGCCTTGAAGGCGGCGAGGGCCTCGCTCCAGAAGTCGTCGAAGTAGTCGCGGAGCTCGCCGAGCGCGTCGGGATCGAGGCGGTAGATCCGCCGCGTGCCGTTGCGGCGCTCGGTGACGAGCCCGGCCTCCTTCAACACGCGCAGGTGTTGCGAGACCGCGGGACGGCTGACCGGCAGCTCGTCCGCGATCTCGCCGACCGCCTTCGGGCCTTGGCGCAGCTGCTCGAAGATCGCCCGGCGGGTGCGGTCGCCCAATGCGTCCATGGCATGTACGTAAGCCACAACTTACGTAAGTCTATGCTTACGCGTGTCGCGAGGTCAAGAGCCGAAGTACGCCTGCTCGATCCGAGCGGCGACCGCTCCGGCGGGAGCCCGGGCGGTGTCCGAGAGCGTGACGATCGTCGTCCGCTCGTCGACGAACCGACGGAGGTCGGCCGTGAAGCCGTAGTCCGTCTCCCCGCCGACGAGGACGACCCTCGTGCCCCGGCGCGTCGTGCCGACGATCCACCCGTACCCGACGCGCGCACCCTTGGCGCCGGGCAGGTCGACGTAGCCGCGACGGTACTCGGCGCGCTCGCGGGCAGACAGGACGCGGTTGCCGCGGAGCGCCACGCTCCAGCGGAAGAGATCGCGCGCGGTCGAGAGCATCCCGCCGGCGCCGAGGATCGACCACGAGAGCGGCACCTGGGAGCCGGCGGGCCCGCGGCCGCGTCCGCCTGCATGGCCACGGGCGCGCTCGAGCCCCGGCCGCGGCGAGTCGAGCCACCCGGTCGACCTCATGCCTGCAGGCAGCAGCAGGCGCGTGCGGACGAACCGCCGAAACGGCATGCCCGAGGCTCGCTGCACGATCGCCGCAAGCAGCGTGTAGCCGGCGTTCGAGTAGGCGAAGCGGCCGGCCGGCGGCCCCGGCGCTCGCAGGATTCGCCGGATCGCCTCGGCACGACCGACCCGCTCGAGGTCGCTGTCGAACGACTGCGGGAAGCCGCCGGTGTGGGTCAGCAGCTGCCGGATCGTCACGCGTCGCCGCCGCGCGGGCACGTGCGGCAGGTAGCGCGAGATCGGGTCGTCGAGGCGCAGCCGCCCGTCCTGCTCCAGCCTCAGCACCGCTGCAGCCGTGAACGTCTTCGCGACCGAGCCGATGTCGAACAGCGCGCCCGGGTGCGTGCCGCCGTAGCCGCGCAGCAGCGCGACGCGTCCGTCGTGCGCGACGAGGACGGCCCCCGAGAACGCGCGGACGTGGCGGGCGGCTGCGTCCGCCGCCTGCGCCCGATCGGCGTCCGACCCGGCTGCCGCCGCCGTCGGCCCTCCTGTGACCAGGAGAAGCGCCAGCGCGACGAGTCGCGCCTTCACGTGCGTCAGCCTATGTGCAGGCGGTAGACGTCGGTCCCGCCTGCGCTCGGGACCCAGATGTCGCCGAACGCGAACGCGGCTGGGAACGGCGTGCTCCCGACCGGGATCGTCTGGATCACCGTGTTCGTCGCCGGGTCGATGCGCGAGACCGAGTCGGAGCCGAGGTTCGGCACGAAAACGGTGCCGTCTGCCGCGACGGCGGCGTTCTCAGGCTGGTTCCCGACCCGGATCGTCGCGACGACCCGGCGCCGCACGGGGTCGATGCGCGAGACGGTGCTCGAGAGGCGGTTCGAGACCCAGATCGCCGAGGGCGAGACGGCCAGCGAGCGCGGCCCGTTGCCGACCCGGACGGAGGTGACCCGGTTCGAGCGGGCGTCGATCCGGAACACCCTGCGGCCGTTGAGCGAGCCGACCCAGACTGCGCCGCCGCCGAAGCGGAGGTTGGCGGGGGACGCGGCGCCGCCGATCCGGATCCGGCGACCGACCCTGTTCGTCCTCGGGTCGATGCGGAGCACGTAGCCGAGGCTCGGCTCGGTCGCCCAGACCGCGCCGGCGCCGAAGGTCACGTCCCAGATCTGGTCGGCCAGGTGGATCCGCTTGACGATCTTCATGCTCGTCGGGTCGACCCGGATCACGGAGCTCGTGCCGTAGCCGTCGACCCAGACGCTCCCGGCTCCGATCGCGACGCCGCAGGGCCCGCGGCCGACGGCGATCGAGCGCGTGACGGTGTTCGTGGCGGGGTCGATGCGCGCGAGCCGGCCGGCGCCGTTGACGCCGACCCAGAGCGCGCCGAAGCCGGCCGTCTCCGAGCACGGCCCCTGGCCGGTCTCGACCTGGGCGACCACGTGTGCGGGGGCGGCGGCGGCGACGGCTGCGATCACCACGACGCCCGCGAGGGCGATGCCGAGGGTGCCGGTGATCGCGATCCGTCGCATCCGGCGCCAAGGTAGACGCCGAACTGGCCACTGTTAAGGTCCACTTCGACTTCGATTTCATGGACCAGTTGACCACGAGCAGCAAGGCTCCCGAGCTCCTGCTGGGGCTCGACCGCGGCAGCGGTCGCCTGTCGGCGCAGCTGGAGCGCGAGCTGCGCGAGGCGGTGCGGTCGGGCCGACTGAAGGCGGGGACGCGGCTCCCGTCGACGCGTGCGCTCGCCGGCGAGCTCGGGATCTCGCGCGGGCTGGTCGTCGCCGCCTACGCGCAGCTGGGAGCGGAGGGCTACCTCCGCCTGCGCCGGAACGCGCCGCCGCTCGTCGCCGACGCGATCGGCGCGCCCGAGCGGCCGCGGACGCTCGCGGCCGATCCGTACTGGCGCTACAACCTGCGCCCCGATCTGCCGGACTTCGCGGCGTTCCCGCGCGAGGAGTGGCTGACGTCGTACCGGGCGGCCCTGAAGACGGCGCCCGACCAGGAGCTCGCCTACGGGGACGTCCGCGGCACGGCCGCGCTGCGTCAGGCGCTCGCCGCCTACCTCGGTCGAGCCCGCGGCGTCGTCGGGGACGCGGAGCACATCTTCGTCTGCGCCGGCTTCGCGCAGGCGGTCGGCCTCGTCGGCGGCGTGCTCGCGCGGGCCGGCAGGCGCCGGGTCGCCGTCGAGGACCCGTGCCACGCCGTGATCCGGGAGCTCGTCGCGCGCAGCGGCGTCGAGCCGGTGCCGCTTCCGGTCGACGACGAGGGCATCGCGGTCGACGCGCTCGAGCGTGCTGCGCCGGACGCGGTGCTGGTGACGCCGGCGCACCAGTTCCCGACGGGCGTCGTCCTCTCGCCCGAGCGCCGGTCGCGCGTGCTCGCCTGGGCCGAGCGCGCGGACGCGATCGTGATCGAGGACGACTACGACGCGGAGTTCCGCTACGACCGCCCGCCGGTCGGGGCGCTGCAGGGGCTGGCGCCCGGGCGCGTCATGTACTGCGGATCCGCGAGCAAGACGCTCGCGCCGACACTGCGCCTCGGGTGGGTCGTCGCGCCGCCGCGCCTGGTGCGGGAGCTCGTCGACCAGGTGCTCTACACCGCGATCGCGCCGCCGCGGCTCGAGCAGCTCGCGCTCGCCGACTTCCTCGGGCGCGGCGAGCTCGACCGCCACCTCAGGCGCATGCGGCTGCGCTACCGCCGCCGTCGCGACGAGCTCGTCCGGAGCCTCGAGCGCGAGCTCCCCGACGTGGAGGTGCGGGGCGTGGCGGCCGGGCTGTACGTCGCCGCCGTGCTCCCGCCCGGAACGGACGAGCGCCGTGTGCTCGAGGAGGCACGCCGCCGCGGCGTCGGCGTCTACGGGATGAGCGAGCACTGCGCGCGCGTCACGCGCGAGCCCGCGCTCCTGCTCGGCTACGCGGTCTCGAGCGAGCCCGCGATCCGCGCGGGCATCCGGAAGCTCGCGGAGGCCGTCCGCGCCGCTAGCGCCTGAACTGCAGCTCGTGCCACGACGGGGTCGGCGCGAGCTCGAGCAGCGCGCGGTCGCCGCCGGGCTCGAGGTAGGCGAACTCGGACGCCGACTCGTCCCACGTGACGTCGAGCCGGCCGTCCTTGACCCGGTGGTCGAGCCAGGCGCCGCGGAAGACGAGCTTGCGCAGCCAGTAGACGAGCGACTCGCCCTCGACCAGCGACAGGCGCTCCCAGTGACGCACGAGGTATCGCCCGAGCTCGCTGCGCGGTTCCTCGATCAACCCGTCCGCCGTCAGCTCGACCAGGTCGCTCGTCTCGTCCTCGTCGAGCTCGTTGTCGTCCACGAGCCCGAGCCGGTACGCGGCGGCGCAGACCCGCTGCGCGAAGTCGGCGTGGTTGAAGCTGAAGCGAAGGCGGAGGAACTCGACGACGATGTCGTCGCCCGACGAGTAGTTGTCCGCATCCACGGTCGGAGGATAGCCCTGGGCGCGGCCTACACTGGCCGCGTGAGCACCAAGGCAGCACTCGTCTCCGGCGGCGTGACCGCTGCGCTCGTGCTGCTCGTCGTGTGGCTGTTCGGCGTGTCGCTGGACCGGGCCGCCGTCCTCGCGCCGGTGATCGTCGTCGTCTTCGGCGCGGCCGCCGGGCTCGTCGTGCTGTGGGCGAAGGTCGGCTGGGAGGCGCTTCGCCGGCGGCGCCGCCCGTGGCTCGTCGCCGGCATCGCGGTCGGCGCCGTCGTCCTGATCGCGGCGCTCTCGCTGCTGGGCGTCCAGCTCCCGCGCGAAGGCTGAGCCGCCACCAGGCTCTCCGTCCGAGGGCCTCCGTACCGTGGGCTGCCCATGTCGTGGCGGCTGCGGAACGAGTGCGAGCGCCCCGAGGTCGTGCGTCTCGCGCACGACCTCGGGGTGAGCGAGGTGCTCGCGTCGGTGCTCGCGCGGCGCGGCCACGGGACGCTCGAGGACGCGCGCGCGTTCCTCGCGGCCGGGCTGCCTGCGCACGACCCGTTCGCGCTCGGCGACATGCGCGAGGCATGCGACGCGATCGGCGCGGCGGTCGCCGCCGGGACGAGGATCTGCGTCCACGGCGACTACGACGCCGACGGCATCTGCGCGACCGCGCTCGCGCTGCTCGTCCTGCGCGAGCTCGGCGCGGACGTCTCGTACCACCTGCCGAGCCGCTTCGACGAGGGCTACGGCGTGTCCGCGCAGACGCTCGGGCGGCTGGCGGGCGAGGGCGTGGGCCTGGTGCTGACGGTCGACTGCGGCGTGACCGCGGTCGAGGAGGTTGCGACGGCTCGGGCGGGCGGGCTCGAGCTCGTCGTGACCGACCACCACCGGGCGGGGGACAAGCTCCCGGGGTGCCCGGTGGTGGGGCCGTATCGCGGCGACTACCCGTTCCGCGAGCTGTGCGGAACCGGCGTCGTGTGGAAGCTGGGGCAGGCGCTGCTCGGGGCCGACTCGGAGGCGCTCGCGCGGCACCTCGACCTCGTCGCGGTCGCGACCGTCGCCGACGTCGTGCCGCTCGTCGACGAGAATCGCGGACTCGCCGTCGCGGGCCTGCGCAAGCTCGCACGGACGCAGAAGCCCGGGCTGCGGGAGCTGATGCGCGTCGCGCGGGTCGACCCTGCGACGGTCGACGCCGGCGCGATCGGCTTCCGGCTCGCGCCGCGGCTGAACGCGGCCGGGCGGCTGGGCCGGCCCGAGGCGGCGCTCGAGCTCCTGCTCTGCGAGGAGCGCGAGCCGGCCGCGCGGCTGGCGCAGCAGCTCGAGGAGCTGAACCGCGACCGGCAGGCGGTCGAGGAGCGAATCCTGCGCGAGGCGGTCGACGAGATCGAGTCGTGGCCGGAGGCGCGGCGGCGACAGCGCGCGTACGTCGTCGCCGGCGCGGACTGGCACGAAGGCGTGATCGGCATCGTCGCGTCGCGCCTCGTCGAACGCTACTCGCGGCCCGTCGTGCTGATCGCGGGCACGGACGGCGACTGGAAGGGCTCGGGCCGCTCGATCGCCGGTTTCGACCTGCATGACGGCCTCCGGCAGTGCGCGGGCCACCTCGAGCGCTGGGGCGGGCACGCCGCCGCGGCCGGGCTCTCGATCAAGCCCGAGAACGTGTCGGCCTTCGCGGAGCAGTTCGCCGCGATCGGCGACGGCGCGCTGGCCGAGGACGATCTGCGCCCGCCGACCCTCGTCGACGCGCTCGTGCACGGCCGCGACCTGACGCTCGAGCTGTGCGAGGAGCTGGCGCGGCTGGCGCCGTTCGGGCTCGGCAACCCCGGCATCACGCTGCTGCTGGCCGGCTGCGAGCTGACCGACCTCGCGGCGGTCGGGGAGGGCAAGCACCTCAAGTTCCGCGTGCGCGAGGACGGCCGCGACTCCGGGAGCGCGATCGCATTCCGGCTCGGGCGCCGGCTCGACAGCCTGCGGCGGGCGGGTCACCACGACCTCGCCTTCCGGCTGGAGGCGAACCAGTGGAACGGCACGGTCGCGCCGCAGCTGAACGTGCAGCGCGTCTTCGAGTGCGACGAGCGCTACGTCGAGCTGCGCGAGTGGCTCAAGCGCGAGTGGCGCAAGGACGCCCGCGACCCGGCGGCGGCGGCGATCTTCGCCGAGCTCGGCCTCGCCGAGGGCGGCACGCGCAGGCACCTGCTCGAGTCCGAGCGCTTCCGGGCGCTGCTCGCGCCGCGCGAGCTCGCACACGCCGCGTGAGGCGTACGATCCCGCCGTGGGAGTCCTCGACAAGCTGAAGCGGTTTCGCTTTCGCGCCTTCGACCGCAGCGACCAGCTCGGCGAGCGGACGGTCGAGAACACCGACGCGCTCGCTGCCGCCCGCGGCGTGCAGGGCCTGGACCAGATGGGCGGAAGCGTGTCGGTCGGGTACCCGCCGGGCTACGTCAGAGAGGACGACGGCCGCCCGCGGCACTGAGCGCCGCGAGCTGCACGCGCGGCCGCGGCCGCCAGCCGCGGCGCTCGCACGCGGTCGTGTCGAGCACGACCAGCATCCTTGCGAGGCGAGCAGCCTTCCGTTCGTTTCGTCGTTTGCGCATCGGGAGAGTCCGTTCGGCTCGGAGGCGTTCCCTCCTGCGACGGGAATTACACGCTCCGGTTAGGGAAAAGGACGGGAGTACACTTTTTCCATGACGGTCCTCGAATCGAGAGAACGGCATCAGGAGCTGATCGACGAGCTGATCGAGACCGTCGCCGCCTACAACAGGGACGTCGACCGCGACCTGCTGGCGCGGGCGTTCACCTTCGCCGCGCGGGCGCACGAGGGCCAGCAGCGGCGATCCGGCGAGGACTTCATCCACCACCCGTGGGGCGCCGCGAAGATCTGCGCCGAGCTGCGGCTCGACGAGCAGACGATCGCGGCGGCGCTCCTGCACGACGTCGTGGAGGACACCGAGACGACGCTCGACGACGTGCGAGCCGAGTTCGGCGACGAGATCGCGCAGCTGGTCGACGGGGTCACCAAGCTGACGCGGATCCAGTTCCAGAGCCGCGAGCAGGCCGAGGCCGAGAACTACCGCAAGATGATCGTGGCGATGGCGCAGGACGTGCGCGTGATCCTGATCAAGCTCGCGGACCGCCTGCACAACCTCCGCACGATCGAGTACCTCGGCAAGCAGAAGCAGGTGCAGAAGGCGAAGGAGACGCTCGAGGTCTACGCGCCGCTCGCCCACCGGCTCGGCATCAACAAGCTGAAGTGGGAGCTCGAGGACCTCGCGTTCTCGACGCTGCACCCGCGCAAGTACGAGGAGATCAAGGCGATGGTCAGCGAGCGCCGCGCCGACCGCGAGGAGCACGTGCGCGAGGCGGCGATGACGCTGCAGGCCGAGCTCGAGAAGGTCGACATCCCGGCCGACATCTCCGGGCGCGCGAAGCACTTCTACTCGATCTACGACAAGATGGCCAAGAAGGGCCGCGAGTTCAACGAGATCTACGACCTGACCGCGATGCGCGTGATCGTCGAGCGCAGCGCGGAGGAGGGCGCGCGGGACTGCTACGGCGCGCTCGGCCTGATCCACTCGCTCTGGAAGCCGATGCCCGGCCGCTTCAAGGACTACGTCGCGATGCCGAAGCTGAACGGGTACCAGGCGCTGCACACGACCGTGATCGGTCCCGAGGGCCGCCCGCTCGAGATCCAGGTGCGCACGCGCGAGATGCACGAGACGGCCGAGTTCGGCGTCGCCGCGCACTGGCTCTACAAGCACGGCCGCAAGGGGAAGGGCAACGACGACGAGTGGGCCGCCTGGGTGCGCCAGCTGATGGACTGGCAGGAGGACGAGGCCGACCCGCGCGAGTTCATCAAGACCTTCCGCACCGACCTGTTCGAGGACGAGGTCTACGTCTTCACCCCGAAGGGCGAGGTCAAGGCGCTGCCCGCGGGCTCGACGCCGATCGACTTCGCGTACGCCGTCCACACCGACGTCGGCCACAGGACGGTCGGCGCCAAGATCAACGGCCGCATCGTCCCGCTCCACTACCGGCTCAAGAGCGGCGACTTCGTCGAGATCCTGACGACGAAGAGCGGCCGCGGCCCCTCGCGCGACTGGCTCTCGCTCGCCGCCTCCTCGCGCGCGCGGAACAAGATCCGCCAGTGGTTCTCGCGCACGACGCGCGAGGAGACCGAGCAGAAGGGCCGCGAGACGCTCGAGGCCGGGCTGAAGAAGCAGAACCTGCCGTACCGGAAGCTGCAGGGCTCGTCGGTGCTGGCCCAGGTGATCCGCGAGAGCGGCTACAAGAAGGCGGAGGACTTCTACCTCGCGCTCGGCTCCGGGAAGCTGCAGCCGAGCCAGATCGTCAACAAAGTCATCCAGCGGCTGAAGACGGAGGAGGTCGCCGAGGAGGAGACCGTCCCGCTCAAGGCGCCGAGGGCGCGCCACGCGACGTCGAGCGGGAACGTCGGCATCGCGGTGAGCGGCATCGACGACGTGCTCGTGCGGCTCGCGAAGTGCTGCACGCCGCTGCCCGGCGACCGGATCGTCGGCTACGTCTCGCTCGGCAAGGGGATCACGATCCACCGCGAGGACTGCTCGAACGTGAAGGCGCTACGGCGGAACCCGGAGCGCTTCACGCCGGTCGCCTGGGACGGCGGCGCCTCGAAGAGCTTTCGCGTCCAGATCGCGGTCGACTCGTGGGACCGCCCGCGGCTGCTCGAGGACGTGGCCCGGACGTTCTCCGAGCACGGCGCGAACATCGTCGAGTACGGCGGCCACGTCGAGGACCAGCTCGCGAAGAACTGGTACGTGGCGGAGGTCGGCGACGTGAAGGAGCTGCGCTCGCTGCTGACCGCGCTGCGCAACGTGGACGCCGTCTTCGACGCGTACCGCGTCACCCCGTCCTAGCCCGGAGATCCGATCCCTCGAACGAGCGATCGTCCCTCGAACGAGCGGGGTACCTCGAACGAGGGATGGCGCTTTTCGCGCGCCTGAGTACAACTTGAGGTAGGGGAGAGGGGTTTCTCTACGGAGAGCTGCGGCGCCCGCTCGTTTCGAGGACGGCGGGTGGGCGCCCGGCGCACCGGGCCGGTGGCGGCCGTCCCGGTGCGCCGGGCACCTCAGCGCGTCAGCGCGTAGACCTTCAACATCTCGTTTTGCAGGCTCTTTCTCGGAACGAGCGCCCAGAAGCGGCCCTGCGCGACCGGCATCAGGGCGACGACGCGGCCGCCCGAGACGACGGCTACCGACCGGGCGCCCGGTGCGCGGCCGCTCACCTGGACGACCGCGCTCGAGCGGTCGACGGGGTCGACGTCGGTCACCAGGCGCCCTCCCTCGAACGAGTGACCGAGCAGCTCGCGGCCGGGCCCGACGGCGAACACGCTCGCGAGCGACCCCCCGGCCCCGAACAGCGCGACCTCGCGCCGCAACGCCCGCTCGTGCAGCCGCTGCAGGCTCGCCGCGGGCACGACGAACCGACGCCCGCCGTCCTTGACCAGCACGACGTTCCGCTCGGCCGGCCGCGGGCCGAGCAGCGAGCGGCCGTCCACGTGCCACGGCACCGGGACGCGCACCGTGGCCGCGATCGTCGGGACGATGTCGGTCGTCCGCGCGAGCTGCGCCACCACGCGCCCGCGGCGCTGGCCCGGCGTCTTCACGAGCAGCGGCACGTAGGCGATGTCCTGCAGGTTCGCCGGCGCGAGCGGGCGGCGCTTCTGGCCGGCGCGGAAGCTGACGCCGTGGTCGGCGGTGACCACGAGCAGCGCCCGGTCGTAGAGCCCGGTCGCGCGCAGCCGCGCGACGAGGCGCCCGAGCAGCCTGTCGGCGTAGCCGAGCTGCAGCAGGTGTCGCTGCCAGTACTGGTCGACCGCGGCCTGGTTCGGGTTCCAGATCTCGTCCGAGCTCCACCCCGGGGCTGGTCGGATGCCGTAGCGCTCGCCCGAAGGCAGGTACGTCCATGGGCTGTGCGGGAGCATGAGGTGGACGTACCAGAGGCTCGGGCGCGGCTGCGGGCGCAGCGAGCGGACGAAGCCGGGGTCGATGCTGCCGGGGTCGTGGTGGCCGCTCGCGTCCTGGAGGAAGTCGTCCCAGCCGTTCGCGATCGACGGGATGCCGTGCGTCAGGTCGTTCGGGAGCAGCTCGTGCAGGTAGACGACGCCCGTGTCCTCGGCGAGCGTCTTGGCGCGCGAGCTCAGGGAGCCGTCGACGTCCGGGCAGAACGACGGCGGGCAGAGGTGCGTCTCGCGGTCGACGACGTGGAGCTGCGTCGCGCCGCCGAGGAGCGTGAACAGGTTCTGCCGGTGGTCGGTGTAGACCGGGAACTCGCCGGCGCGCGGGTAGCGGCCCGTGAGGATCGCCGGCACCGCGTGCGTCGTGCCCTCGGCCACGGTGGTCGCGTGCTCGAACCACGTCGAGCCGCGGGCGAGGCGCGCGAAGTTCGGGAAGCGCGCGGCGTCGATGCGGCCGTTCGCGTCGAGCAGCGAGTTCAGCGGCAGCTCGTCGAAGACGACGAGCACCACCGGCGCGCGCGGCGCCGCGCCCGCGGCCTGCGCGGTCTCGGCGCCGAGCGACAGGCGCGTCACGTCGGAGTTGAACAGGAACAGCGCGAGGAACAGCAGCGGCGCAGGGCCGAGGACGGTCAGCGCGAGACGCGCACCCGCGGCGCGCACGTAGAGCACGGCGCCCGCGACGCCGAGTGCGGCCGCGGCGGCGACGAGCAGCCAGCCCGGCGCGGCTAGGTTGCGGAGCGCCTGGAGCACGAAGAGCGCGAGCAGCCCGCCGACGAAGACCGGGTGCAGGGCCGGCACGAGCGCCTCGAGCGCGAGCAGCACGAGCGGGGGCACGAACAGCAGCACGAGGGCGAAGACGATCGCGTCCCAGCGCGTCGAGCCGCGGGCCGCGAAGAACTCGCCGTTCTTGCCGAGCAGGTCGAACAGCGGCTGCGCGACGGCGAACGACCAGAGGACGAGCAGGTGCAGACCCGCCACCCGCAGCGGCGGCCGCATGGTCATCGTGGCCGGGCCAGGTAGAGCGTGCGCGTCCTCGACCCGAGCACCTCCCGTCGCTCTACCTCGAAGGCGGCTGCCAGCGCGCGCTCGAACGCCTCCTGCCCGTAGTCCTCGTGCACCTCTTCCCGCTTGGCCGCCAGCAGCCGGGAGACCATCGGGTCGTCGCGGTCGGCGAACTCGACCACCAGCCGGCCGCCCAGCGAGCGCAGCCACGACACGAGCTCCGCGAACGGCACGTTGCGGCCGATCGCGAGGTGGTGCACCAGCGCCAGGCAGAGCACGAGGTCAGGCCGGCCGCGATCCTCGAGCCGCCGCCGCTCGAGCCCGCGCCAGCCCCGCGCCGGCGAGGCGTCGGCCAGGTCGACGACCAGCGGCAGGATCGTCTTCGCGCCCTCTGCGCGCAGCGTGCCGTAGAGGTCGCCGACCACCCGCTCGTCGCCGTCGACGGCCAGCACGTACTCCGCCTCGAGCGCGCGCGCGAAGCGGCCGTCGTTCGCGCCGAGGTCCCACGCGAGCCGCGCCGGCCCGGCCGCGCGCACGAAGCGCTCCTTCCGGTCGGCGTCCTCGTCGCTGTAGGGCGCGAGCTCGCGGTAGCCGGCCCATTCGGAGCGGCCGCGCTTCGGCTCGAGGCGCGCGACGAGCTTCTGCAGCCGCCGCACGTTCGCCTGGATCAGCTCCTTCTTGAACCCGGCCGCCTTGAGCTCAGAGCGCACGTCGCGCCGCCGGTCGGCGTGCTTCGCCTCGAGTCGGTCGTGCAGGACGACGTGCGTGAGCACCCCGCGGCGGAAGCTCGGCAGCAGCGCCCGCGCCTGCGACGGCTCGATGCCTTCGAGGCTTCCGCGCAGCAGCGGCTGCGGCGCGACGCCGCGATACGCCTGCAGCATCAGCGGATAGAGGAACAGCGCGCAGAACTGCCGGTAGCCGGCCCACGGCTCGCCCTCTCGCAGCCGCTCGAACGAGCCGACGTCGACGAAGACGGGCTCGGAGCCGCGCCACTGCACGTTGTACGGCGAGCCGTCCTTGAGCACGAAGCCCTCCGCGAGCGCCTCGTCGAGCAGGCCGAGCTGGAGCAGCGCGGCGTCCTTGAGCATCTCGAACGGCCACTCGTACGGGTACGAGACGAACGGCAGCCGCTCGTGCCGCAGCAGGCCGGGCTCGATCTCCTCCGTCGCCACGATGCGCCCGTCCTCCAGCGCTCGCCGGAAGAAGCGCGCGCGCTCGAGCGCCGACCAGTCCTCGCGCGCCCGCGGCGAGAGCTCGCGCAGCACATCGCCGTCGGCCGAGTAGACGACCCGGGCCTCGGGATCCCGGAAGGAGGCCGGCTCCGGAGTGCTAGCTCTGCTCGTCGTCATCCCTGCGGAAGCGCAGGGTACGCAGCACTCGGCGCCAGGTCATCTTCGCCGTCACCCCGATCGCCGCGACCCCGCCGAGAACGATCTGGAGCAGCATGCTCCCGGAGCCGGCGTCGAGGTAGGAGAGGGGCGACACCGGCGGGATATTAGACCCTGCC
>DASSMZ010000186.1:0-17073 GCA_035688325.1 Gaiellaceae bacterium | reverse complement strand
GTCGTCCTCGGCGGCGCGGCGGAGCAGGTGAATGGCGGCGGAGTGGAGGCGGTCTGCGACCTGGTTGCGCTCGTGCATATCAGTAGGTAGGCTACCTAATCAATCGGACGAGGAGGAGCAAGATGAGCGAGGCGCTGCAGGCGCTGTACGAGGGCGACGACGAGCGCGGCCGCGCGCTGCTGCCGCCGGACGAGGACGTCTCGGTGTTCGAGGCCGCCGCGTTCGGCCGGAACGAGCGGCTGCGCGCGATCCTGGGCGACGATCCGTCGCAGGCGACCGCCTTCTCCGACGACGGCTTCA
Organism: Gaiellaceae bacterium; assembly: GCA_035688325.1. GTDB lineage: Bacteria > Actinomycetota > Thermoleophilia > Gaiellales > Gaiellaceae > AC-32. The sequence continues at coordinate 16,773 of DASSMZ010000186.1, read as the reverse complement.
CGGCCCTGCACCTGGCGGCCTTCGGCCGGCAGGAGGAAGCCGCGCGCCTGCTGCTCGAGGCCGGCGCCGACCCGAACGCGCTCGCGACGAGCGAGTTCGCGCGCGTGCCGCCGCTCGGGACGGCGGCGTTCGTGCGGTCGGTGCCGCTGGCGCGGCTCTTGCTCGACTCCGGCGCAGCCGTCGACGGCCGTGCGGAAGGCGGCTTCACCGCGCTGCACTCGGCCGCGCAGACCGGGGACGAGGAGCTTGCGCGGCTCCTGCTCGAGCGCGGGGCCGACCCGACGCTTGCGACCGACGACGGCCGGCGACCGGCCGATCTCGGGCTGCACGAGCTGCTCGCCTGAGATCAGGCCTGGCGCGGCGAGCCGGCGATCCGCTCGGCGGCCTCGACGGGATCCGCCTCGAGCAGCAGCGCACCGCTCCGCTCGGCGAGGGCTTCCGTCGCGCCCGGGCCGGCGAGCCAGACCGGGACGGTGCCGGCCATCCGCTTCAGGACCTCGAGCTCGCCGTCCAGCGCGTTCGGCCGCGTGAGGGCGAGCACGACGCAGCTCGGTTGCAAGGCTTCGCCGTGCTGGCCGACGGCGGCGAGCGGCGTGTCCTGTCCGAGGTAGGTGATCCGCCAGCCGCGGGCGCGGAGGGCGAGCCCGAAGGCGATCAGCCCGAGGTCGTGGAGCTCGCCCGACGGGCACGCGAGGAGGGCGTGCGGCCCGGAGCCGCGGCCCCAACCGCGTGCGAGGCCGAGCAGCCGTCCGCGAATCAGGGCGCTCGCGAAGTGCTCCTGCGCGACCGACGCCTCGCCGCGCTCCCACGCGTCGCCGAGCTCGTGCAGGTACGGGAGCACGACCTCGCCCAGCACCGTGTCGAGGGTGAGCGATGCGAGCAGGCGGTCGAACGCGGCGTGCGCCCCGGCGTCGTCGAACGCCGCGAGGGCCCGCGCCAGCTCCCGCTTGTCGGTCGCGAGCAGCCCGCCGTTGGTGGGGACGAACGGCGCGTCGCGACGAAGCGCCTGGCGTGCGGCCTCGGCGGCTGCCAGCCCTTCGCCGAGGTGCCGCTGCATCGAGCGAACGCGCTCGAGGTCGGCGTCCGAGTAGAGGCGGAAGCCGCCGACCGACCGCTCCGGCTCGAGCAGGCCGTAGCGCTTCTCCCAGGCACGCAGCAGCTCGACGCTGACGCCGGTGCGGCGGCTCAGCTCCCCGATCCGCAAGTAGCTCTCGGCGGTCATGGCGTCCCAGTCTACAGACACTCAACAAGTCTTTGACAAAGACGAAACACTCCGCAACCTCGACTTGCTGGCCGGCGTGCTGCTGGTCGTCGGCGGACTCAACTGGGGTCTCGTGGCCGTCGCGAAGTTCGACCTGGTGGCCTGGATCTTCGGGCTCGACTTCGGCGAGACGAACGGGGCGACCCGGGTCGTCTACGGTCTCGTCGGACTGGCGGCCGTCTACGGCGCGACTCGCCTGCCGGCGCTGGTTCGCGGGCAGAGCGCCCACGTCACGCACCTCGCCCAGCCGCGAGCGGTGGAGCACAGACCGGCTGCCTGATGGGGCCGTGACCCTCGAGGCCGAGGAGCTCGAGGGACACGACCCCGCTGCTCGGCGGCTGAGCGCTCGCCGGCGTTTCCGGTCGCCGGGATCGGGAACGCGACCGAGGTGCAGACGCGCCGCCTGGGAGAGAGCCTCGAGGTCTCCGCGCTCGGCCTCGGGTGTATGGGGATGTCCGAGTTCTACGGGACCGCGGACGAGGACGAGGCGGTCCGCACGATCCAGCGCGCGCTCGAGCTCGGCGTCACGTTCCTGGACACCGCCGACATGTACGGCCCGTTCGCCAACGAGCAGCTCGTCGGCCGCGCGATCGCCGGCCGGCGCGACCAGGTCGTGGTCGCCACGAAGTTCGGGAACGTTCGCGGCGCCGACGGCTCGAGGCGGGGCATCCGCGGCGACCGCGAGTACGTCCTGCAGGCGTGCGACGGCTCGCTGCAGCGGCTCGGCGTCGACCACATCGACCTCTACTACCAGCACCGCGTCGACCCGGACACGCCGATCGAGGAGACGGTCGGCGCGATGGCGGAGCTCGTCCAGGCCGGCAAGGTGCGCCACCTCGGGCTGTCCGAGGCCGCTCCGGAGACCATCCGCCGCGCCCACGCGACGCACCCGATCGCCGCGCTCCAGACCGAGTACTCGCTCTGGTCGCGCGACCCGGAGGCCGAGATCCTGCCGACGGTGCGCGAGCTCGCGATCGGCTTCGTGGCCTACAGCCCACTCGGCCGCGGCTTCCTCTCGGGCCGCTTCCGCTCGCCCGACGACATCCCGGAGGGCGACTTCCGGCGTCACCACCCGCGCTTCCAGGGCGAGAACTTCCAGCGCAACCTCGAGCTCGTCGAGCGCGTCCAGGAGCTGGCGGCCGAGAAGGCGATCACGCCAGGACAGCTCGCGCTCGCCTGGGTGCTGGCGCAGGGCGGCGACGTCGTCCCGATCCCGGGCACGACCCGCGTCGGGCACCTGGAGGAGAACGCCGCCTCGCTCCAGGTCGAGCTGACCGCCGACGACCTCGCGGAGCTCGAGTCGGTCTTCCCGTCCGGCGCCGCCGCCGGCGACCGCTACGCGGACATGTCGACGGTGAACCGGTGAACCGCTCCTTCCGCCGGCTGCAGCGATCCGCGCGCCAAGGCGAGCGGCCACGGCAGGAAGACCGCCGACAAGTGGACCAGTGAGCCCCTCGATCGGTAGGGTCGCCCGGGGGTCGCAACCGACCTGGAAGGGGACCGATGGCCGCCGCTGCAGCGTCGAACGACCCACAGACGATCGTCCTGATCCACGGCATGTGGATGACGCCGCTGTCGTGGGAGCACTGGGCCGAGCGCTACCGCGGGCGCGGACACGAGGTGCTGACGCCGGCCTGGCCGGGCCTGGACCGCGAGCCCGAGGAGCTCCGGCGCGACCCGTCGCCGCTGCACGGGCTCTCGATCACCGACGTCGTCGACTCCCACGACGAGATCGTCCGCGGCCTCGGCCGGCCACCGATCCTGATCGGCCACTCGTTCGGCGGCCTCGTCACGCAGCTCCTGCTCGACCGCGGCCTCGGCAGCGCCGGCGTCGCGCTCGGCACGGCCACGCCGAAGGGCGTCTTCCCGCTGCCGCTCTCGACCCTGCGCGCGGGGTGGCCGGCGCTCAGGAACCCGTTCGGCAGGGACGGCGACGTCCCGCTCAGCCGTGACCAGTTCCACTGGTGCTTCACGAACGCGCTCAGCCGCCGGGACTCCGACGCCGTCTACGACCGCTACTACGTCCCGGGCTCGGCGCGGCCGTTCTTCCAGGCGGCCTACCCGGGCAGCGCGACGAAGGTGAGCTTCGCGAACCCCCAGCGCGCGCCGCTGCTGCTGCTGACGGGCACGCTCGACCGCATCTGCCCGGCGTCGCTCAACGAGGCGAACTGGAAGAAGCAGCGCCAGGCGCCGGCGGCGACCGAGCACCAGGAGTACCCGGGCCGCTGCCACTACCCCGGCCAAGACGGCTGGGAGCAGGTCGCGGACCGGGCGCTCGACTGGGCGACCGCGAACGCGCGCGCGGCGTGAGCTCCCGCCGCGGCGCGTTGCGATCGGATCAGTAGCCGTACGACGGCATCGGGTTCGACGTCGTCGCGGGGGCCGTGGCGGAGCCGCTCGTGCTCGCGGGCCGCCAGACGCCGACGTCCTTGAAGCCGTTGCCCTTGGTCTCGCCGGACTTCGTGTCCTGGACGAACCGGTACAGCGGCGCGCCGCGGAACGCGACCTGCCGCCTGCCGTCGGGCCGCTTCACGGCCGTCAGGCCGCTCACGCCGGTCGGCTTCACGCCCTTCGCCACGACGAGCGGCTTCCAGAGCGAGAGGCAGAACGACGTCGTGCAGATGAAGCGGCCGTGCCGCTCGGCGCTGAGCGAGTACAGCGTCAGCCCGTTGCGGTTGACGAGGATCGTCTTGCCGAGCGAGGCGTTGTGCATCGTCTTCACCACGGCGCTCGTCTTCGCCGAGCCGTTGGTGGCGAGGACGGCGGCGACGATCGCGGCCGCGGCTGCCACCGCCAGTGCCGCTGCGAGGAGTCCGATTCTTCGCATCTTGGTACCTCCTTTCTTCTGCAGGGAGGTACGGGCCCGAGCCCCGTCGGGATTGATCGCGCAACGGGCGCTTAACGATCCGTTCTCGACCTGGCCACGTAAGGGGCGGTTCAGTTACGCTCCGCCGCGTGAAGCGCGAGCTGACCTGGGGCGAGGTCGTGCTGCTGCCGACGGCGTTCGCGGCGAGCGCCGCAGGGCTGGCCTGCTCGCTGCTGCTCCTCTTCGAGGGCCGCGACTGGACGTCGGTCGCGTTCGGGCTCGGCGGCGTGGCGCTCGCGTTCTGGACCGGCGCCCGCGCCGTCTCCGCGCCGCCCCGCCGCCGCTAGCCGGGCCGAGCTCCTACGGGAGGACGTCGAAGGTCAGCATCATCCCGCTCTCGTGGTGCTCGGCGATGTGGCAGTGGGCCATCCACCGGCCGGGGTTCGTGACGTCGAGCAGGATGTCGACCGTCTCGCCCGTCCGCACGAGCACCGTGTCCTTCCAGACGAGGTTCGGCTCGGTCACGCCGTCGCGCGCGAGGATCAGGAATCGCCCCGCGCCGTGGACGTGGAAGGGGTGTGGCATCGGATGGTCGGAGTCGAGTTCGTTCACCAGGCGCACCTTGACCTGGTCGCCGACGCGGAACGTCCAGTCGATCTGCGCGTTCTCGGCGCCGGTGCCACGGTCGACGAGCTTCCAGCGCATGTTCGCCGGCGTCGTCATCCGGTTCACCTCGACCATGTCGTCTTCCCACTCGATTCCCTGCGCGCGCTCGTGCTCGTGCTCGTGCGCGTGCCCGTGCTCGTCGCCATGGTGGTGGCCGTGGCCGGCGTGACCGTGTCCGCCGTGCTGCCCGTGTTCGTGGCCCTGATGCGCTTCGTGGCCGTCGCCGTGCTGCGCGTGTCCGTGATGCCCCTCGTGCCCGTGTCCCGCGCCGGCCGCGACCACGCTCTCCGGTAGCAGCTTCATCCCGCACTTCGGGCAGCTGTCGGGCCTGTCACTCGTCACCTCGGGGTGCATCGGGCAGACGTAGGTCATCTCTTCTGCGGCCTGGGCGAGGAGCTTCATCCCGCACTTCGGGCAGCTGCCGGGCTCGGCGGCGATCACGTCGGGGTGCATCGGGCAGACGTAGACGACCTCGACGCCTTCGGGGACGCCCAGGTCCATCTCGGCCACGAACGAAAGCGTCTTGTCCGGCGGCGCCTTCAGGTACGGCTCGAGCCACCCGCGTAGCTCGGCCATGTCGCGGTTCGTCCGCAGCTGAACGAAGTGGTCGGCGAACGACTGCTCCGGCGCTTCGTCGCCGACAGCGATCGACGCCAACCGGTACGTGCGCTCCGGCGTCCGGTGCTCGAGCGTCACCTCGCCCGGCTCCGGGAAGAGCACGTCGACGACCACGCGCTCGGACGGAGCGAGCAGTACCTCCTCCACGAGCTCCGCCCGCTCGTAGTGGCCCGCGTCGGCGCCGACGAGCTTCAGCTGTGCGCCCGGCAGCGCGACGTTGAAGACGCGCGTGTTCGCGGTGTTGGTGAGGTAGAGGCGCACGACCTCGCCGCGCTTCGCCTCGAGCGCGAGCTCCGAGTCGCCGGCGACGAGCATCACGTTGCCGAAGCGGCCCATCGCGACATGGGTCGTCTCCTCCTCGCGGAAGGGCGCGATCTGCCCATCCTCGAGCAGGACGTCGTCGAGCGTCAGCAGCAGCTCGCGGTTGGCGGGCGGCCAGTAATCCGGATCGCCGGGTGTGACGAGGATGTTCCCGTAGAGGCCCAGCTCCTGGCCGTAGTCCTCGCGGATGTGCGGGTGATACCAGTACGCGCCGGCGTCCGGGACGTGCACCTCGTAGGTGAACGTCTCGCCGACCGGGATCGGCGCCTGCGTGTCGTGGGTGCCGTCGTAGCGATTCTCGAGCCGGAGCCCGTGCCAGTGCACGGTGGCGTCGATGTCGCCGCGGTTCGTGACGGGAACGGTGATCGTCGCCCCCTGCGGGACCTTGAGCGTCGGCCCGGGCACGGAGCCGTTGTAGGCGAGCATCCGCACGGTCGCGTCGCCGATCCGCTTCTTGACCGGGACGATCTCGAGCTCGAACTCGTCGCCGTCGGCGAGCTCGACGACCTGGCTCACACGCGCGTCCGGCAGGCCCTCGATCTCGCGCGGCAGCTCGGCCGCGTGCGCGTGTCCGTGGTGATGGGAGCTCGGGTCGTGCATGGCTAGCTCCTTTCGTTCGAGCGGGCTCCGGCAGCAGCGCCTGCGCCGGCGGGGGCACGCCCGGCAGCCCGCGCCTGCGCCTCGGCCGCGATCTCCCCGGCGATGAAGGCCGCATCATCTCCCACCCAGCCGATCAGCGCCGAGCCGCGCGTGTGCTGCCAGGTGAGGCCGAGGAAGTAGAGCCCGGGGACGGTGACGCCGCGGCGGTGGCGCAGGCGACCGTCCAAGTCGAGGATCGGCGCGTCGATCCACGAGTAGTCGGGCCGGTAGCCGGTCGCCCAGATGACGGCGTCGACCTCGACCTCGCTGCCGTCCTCGAAGCGCACGCGGCGGCCGTCGGCGTCGACGAGCCGCGGCTTGAGCTCGACGCCGTGGCGCTTCGTGAGCTCGCGCGGGCTCGAGCCGATCAAGGTGTCGCGCGTGCTCAACTTGCGTCCGAGGCGCGACTCCACGCTCTGGTCGAGGATCCGCGCCTTCGTCAGCCACCAGAAGAGGTCGCGCCCGAGCACGCGCTGCGGCAGCGGCTTCTGGCTCGAGCCGATCGAGAGCACCACCCGGTGCGTCGCGGCGAGCTCCTTCGCGATCTGGAACCCGGTGTTGCCGCCGCCGACCACGACCACGGTGCCGGCAGGAACGTCGGCCGGACGCCGGTAGCCGACGGCGTGCGTCTGGAAGGCCTCGTCGGCGAGCCGCTCGGCGACCGCGGGCGCGTACGGCCTCTGGAACGCGCCCGTCGCGACGACGACCTGGTCGGCCGTCAGCGTCCGGCCGCCGGAGAGCTCGAGCCGAAGGCGGCCGCCCGCTTCCGGCGCGAGCCGCTCGACCTCGCTGTGGAGCTCGACCGGAAGCTCGAAGGTCTCGGCGTAGCGCTCGAGGTAGGCGACCACCTCGTCGCGTGCCGGATAGCCGTCGGGATCCCCGGGCAAGGGCAGGCCCGGCAGCGCGCTGTACCGGCGCGGGGTGAAGAGCGTCAGCGAGTCCCAGCGCTCGCGCCACGCCGGAGCGAGCTCCCCGGTGCGCTCGAGGATTGTGAAGCGGCGCCGGTCGCGGGCGAGGTGGTGGCCGATCGCCAGCCCCGACTGGCCGGCTCCGACGACGGCGACTTCGAGCTCCGTCACGTCGCGCTCCTCCCCGCTACGAGGCCGGCACGGGCGGCGTCTCGGGCGCCTCCTCGGCGAGCTCGGGCTCGACGTTGAACCGCGGCAGCCACTCGAGCCAGCTCGGGAGGTACCAGTTCCAGTCGCCGAGCAGCTTCATCGCCGCCGGCAGCAGCACGCCTCGGATCAGCGTCGCATCGAGGAGCACCGCCACGGCGAGTCCGACGCCCAGCTGCTTGATGTCGAGCGTGCGCAGCGAGGCGAAGATCGCGAACACCGCGACCATGACCGCCGCTGCGGCAGTGACGGTCGAGGCCGTCGAGCGGATCCCGCGGGACACCGCCTCGTCGGTCGGCACGCCGCGATCGACCAGCTCCTTGACCCGGCTCAGGATGAAGACGTGGTAGTCCATCGAGAGCCCGAACAGGACGGTGAAGAGGAAGAGCGGCAGCCACGTGATGACCGCGCCGTTCGAGTGGAAGTTGAGCAGGCTCTGCAGGTGCCCGTCCTGGAAGATCCAGACCAGGATCCCGTACGCCGCTCCCACGGAGAGCAGGTTGAGGATGATCGCCTTGATCGGGATCACGATCGACCGGAAGGTCAGCAGCAGCAGCAGGAACGCCAGGCCGAGCACGAACGCGAAGACGAACGGCGCCCGGTGCTTCATCGTCACGTTGAAGTCGTGCGTGCCGGCGGTGTCGCCGGTGACCGCTTCCTGCGTCCCGGCCGGCAGCGTGGCGAGCACCGGCGGGATCACCTTGGTGCGCAGGGCGTCGAGCGCCCGGTTCGCGGCCGCGTCCTGGCCCTTGCCGGCGAGCGGGAAGTCGATGCGCGCGACCGTCTTGTCCGGGTTGACCGAGACGCGGATCGGCTGGTGGATGAGGCCGGTCGCGAGGGCGCGCCGCTTGAAGTCGGCGTACGCCTTCGCGAACTGCGGCGTCGTCACGTCGGGCGCCTTGACCACGACGTGCGCGGGATCCTGCGAGCCGGGGAACGACTTCTGGATCGTGTCGTACGTCTTCACGATCGCGAGGCTCTTCGGCAGGTCGGTGAAGCTCAGGAGCTTCGTGTGGATGTTCAGCGCCGGCAGCGCGAAGACGATCAGCAGCGCCGTCGACAGCGCGGCGGCGATCGCCGGGTAGCGCATCGAGCGTCTGAGCACGAAGCCCCAGACGCGCGACTCCTGCCGGTCGCCCTTCAGGCGGCGCAGCACGGTCGGCGTGTCGCGCAGCCACACGAGCCAGCGCGGCCGTAGGCCGACGAGGCCCGTGACGCTCAGCACGATCGCGGCCAGCACCTGGCGGATGCCCCACTCGACCCGGTCGCCGAGCTTGCCGAGCAGCGCCGGCAGCACCGTCAACGACCCGACGAGCGAGAGGAAGACGACGATCATCGCGCCGATGCCGATCGACGTGAAGATCTTCGAGCCCGCGAACAGCATTCCGGCCATCGCGATCAGGACGGTGACGCCGGAGATGAGGACGGCCTGACCCGACGTCGCGGCGGCGCGGAAGAGCGCGTCGTGGCCGTGGTAGCCGGCGGCGCGCTCCTCGCGCTCCCGCTTGACGTAGAAGAGCGAGTAGTCGACGCCGACGGCCATGCCCATCAGGAGGATCACCGACTGCGTCGCGTCGGAGGCGTGCGCCACGTGGCTGACGAGCTGCGAGAGCCCGATCGAGCCGAGCACCGCCGAGAACGCGAGCAGCACCGGTATGCCGGCGGCGACGAACGCGCCGAACGCGACGAGCAGGATCAGGAAGGTGATCGGCACCGAGAGCTTCTCGGCCTTCTTGAAGTCCTTGCCGATCGTGTCGTTCAGCTCGTGGGTCGAGCTCGCGAGGCCGAACTGGGCGATCGTGAACTGCGGGTGCGACTCCTGCAGCGCGGCGACGGCGTCGAGCACCGGCTGCACGCGCTTGTCGGCGGTCTCGGACTTGCCCCGCATGTCGAACTCGACCAGCTGGGCGTGCCGGTCCTTCGAGATCTCGCCCGCGCCACCAGTGCGCAGGTGCTCGACCTGCGGCATCGTGCGCAGGCGCGCCATGACCGCGCCCACCGCCGAGCGGAACGCCGGATCCGACGCCGTCAGCGCCGACGACTTGACGAGCACGCTCTCGTTCGCCGGCGTGCTGAAGCCGGCGCCGGCCAGTATGTTCTCGGCACGGGCCGTCTCGCCCGTCGACTGCTCGGCCATCGACAGCTTCTGCGTACCGGCCATGCCGCCGGCGACGATCGCGACGGCCACGACGACGATCCAGATCGCGGTCGCCGTCTTCCAGTGTGTTGCGCTCCAGCGCCCTGCGCGCGCAGCGAGATTGAGCGGCTTCTGTTGCACCTCGATCGACCCCCCAGGGTTGCTCGTGCGTCCGGAAGTCGGATTACGGTAGCAACGTAACATGAATGTGATTTCCGGCAATGACGAACATACGTTCCGGTTCGTGACGAATCACGCGCACGTCCTGCAAATCGTCTCCGCCGAGCCGACCGTCCGCCTGCGGGACATCGCGCAGACCGTCGGCATCACCGAGCGCACTGCGGCCCAGATCGTGAGCGACCTCGAGCAGGCCGGCTATCTGAGCAAGACGCGCGACGGGCGCCGCAACCGGTACCAGGTGCACGAGCGGCTGCCGCTGCGCCACCCACAGCACCGCCATCGCACCGTGGGCGACCTGATCACGTTCCTCGAGACGCCGCAGGACGGCGCCGGCCGCGGGCGTTCCTAGTCGCCCCAGGTCGGCAGCGCGAGCGCACGCTCGAAGGCGGCGCGGTCGTGCATCGGCTCGCCGTGCGAGACGATCACGCGCTCGAACGGCAACTCCAGCAGCTCGCGCAGCGCCGGCCGCGCCCGGTCGATGTGCGGCGTCTCCCAGATTCGGAGCTCTCCACCGGCGCCGGTGAGCGCGTCGGCGAAGACGAGCGTTCGCTGCTCCGGCAGCCAGAGCGGCGTCTCGTTGCGGCCCCGCCCGTCGTAGAGGGCGACGAGCCCGCCCGGGAGCTCCGAGCCCGGCTCGATCGGCTCGAGCTCGGCCTCGGGGATGTTCTGGCGCTCGAAGAGCCACGGCCCGAACGCGCGCGCGCCGTAGCGCCGGACGATCAGGTCGACGTCGCGCACGTGGTCGGGCTTGAGCACGACCGCCAGCGTCGGCGGCGTCGCGTCGAGCCGCTCCCAGACCTCGGAGCCCTCGGGTGGCGCGAGCGGGTCGAGCACCGCGACCTCGCCGCCGCTCGCGACGCACGTCGAGGTGACGACCTCCGGCCACCCCGCGCCGACGTGCCAGTCGGGGTACGAGAGCCGCCAGATCCACAGGCCCGGCGCGAGATCGATCACCTCGTGGATCACCGCGCGAACCTTAGAGATGACCTTTCGCCGCGGGCGCCGTCTAATCCAGTGACCCCAAGATGCGGAAAGGAGTCCGAGATGGGCTACCCGGTCGTGCATTTCGAGATCGTCGGCAAGGACGGCGAGCAGCTCCGCGGCTACTACGCCGAGCTCTTCGGCTGGAACATCGACACCGACAACCCGATGCAGTACGGGATGGTCGCGCGCGACGACAACAAGGCGGCCAACGGCGAGCTCGGGATCGGCGGCGGCGTCGGCCAGGGCCCCGACGGCTACGACGGCCACGTCACGTTCTACGTCGCGGTGCCCGACGTCGAGCAGGCGCTGCAGAAGGCGGAGAGCCTCGGCGGCGCGCGCGTGATGGGGCCTGAGACGATCATGGACATGGTCACGCTCGGCCTCTTCACCGATCCCGAAGGCCACCTGGTCGGCGTCGTGCAGGACATGCCAGCGGAGGGCTAGGCGCCTCGCCACCCGGGCGAAGTCGGCGTGAATCGCGCGCGGCACGCGGGCCGCTCGATGCGCCACGGCCCCCTCGGGCTTGCCGTCGCGGGCGCCCCTCGGCGGCCCACCGCGCTAGCGGCCGACGGCGTAGCCCTGCATGCCGCGCGCGTTGGCGGCGGCTCGCAGCGAGCCGTCGGGCAGCGTGCCGGCGGCGCTCAGGCGGCCGAGCGACCACGGGCCCTGCCGCTCGACGAGGTGGCCGCGGCGCTCGAGCTCGGCCGCGACCGCGGGGCCGAAGCGGTCCTCGAGCTGCAGGGTCCGCGGGCGCGGCTGCCGCGGGAAGAACGACTCGGGGAAGTGCTCCGTGTGGAACATCGGCGCGTCGATCGCCTCCTGCAGGCCGAGGCCGAAGTGGACGAGCGAGAGGAAGAAGACGAGCGACCACTGGTCCTGCTGGTCGCCGCCGGGCGTGCCGAAGGCGAGCACCTCGCCGTCGCCCCGTGCGATCGTCGGCGAGAGCGTCGTGCGCGGCCGCTTGCGCGGCTCGAGCGAGGCCGGCAGCCCCTCCTCGAGCCAGAACATCTGCGCGCGCGTCCCGAGACAGAAGCCGAGGCGCGGGACGACCGGCGAGCCGTGCAGCCAGCCGCCGCTCGGCGTCGCCGAGACCGCGTTGCCGTGGCGGTCGACGACGGCCAGATGGCACGTGTCGCCGCGGGTCGGCTCGCCGGTGCCGGGCGCGGGCGCCGCTGCGGGAATCGTCGGGAGACGCGGCTCGCGCCCGCCGGGGCTGCCGGGCCGCAGCTCGCCTGACGCCTCGTCCGCCACGAGCGCTCGCCGCCCGGCGGCGTACTCCGCGCTCAGTAGCTCCGCGAGCGGGACGTCGACGAAGTCCGGGTCGCCGTACCAGGCCTCGCGATCGGCGAATGCGAGCTTGGCGCACTCGACGACGGTGTGCACGCGCTCGGCGCCGCCGCCGAGGTCGAAGCCGTCGAGCAGCGCCAGCTGCTGCAGGAACACGGGTCCCTGCCCCCACGGCCCCGTCTTGAAGACGCGCCAGCCACGGTAGTCGCGCTCGAGCGGCGGCTCGAGCCGCGCCTGCCAGCCCGCGAGGTCGTCGCCGGTCAGCAAGCCGCCCTCGCCCTCGGCGAAGCGCGCGAGCGCATCCGCGACGAAGCCGCGGTAGAAGGTCTCGCGCGCGCCGTCGATCTCGCCGCTGGACTCGGCCAGCACGCGCCGGTAGGTCGCCGCGAGCTCGCGGTTGCGGAACAGCGACCCCGGCTGCGGCGCCGGCAGGTACAGCGCCGCCGAGCTCGGCCACTCGTCGCGGAAGACCTGCTCGACGCCGGCGATCGTCTGGGTGATTCCCGGCACGACCGGGTAGCCGCGTTCCGCGTAGCCGATCGCGGGCTCGAGCACCTCGGCTAGCGGCAGCGTCCCGAAGTCGCGGAGGAGCAGCAGCCACGCGTCGAAGGCGCCGGGGACGCAGGCGGCGAGGAGGCCGGTTCCGGGCACGAGCTCGAGGCCGAGGTCGCGGTAGCGGTCGATCGTGGCCGCGGCCGGCGCAACGCCCTGCCCGTCCACCAGCAGCACCTCGTCCCGCTCGGCGCTGTAGAGCAGGATCGGCACCTCGCCCCCCGGGCCGTTCGCGTGCGGCTCGACCACCTGCAGCACGAAGCCGGTCGCGACCGCGGCGTCGAAGGCGTTCCCGCCGCGCTCGAGCATCGCCATCCCGGCGCCGGACGCGAGCCAGTGCGTCGACGCGACCATCCCGAAGGTGCCGCGCAGCTCCGGACGAGTCGTGAAGCGCATCCGTCGACGACCCTACCCGGGCTAGCCTCCGCGACGATGGCGAAGGTCCTCGTCACCGGCATGTCCGGCACGGGCAAGTCGAGCGTGCTGCGCGTGCTCGCGGGGCGCGGCCACCGGGTCATCGACACCGACACCGACGAGTGGAGCGAGTGGACGGTCGACGACGAGGGGGCGCCCGACTGGATCTGGCGCGAGGAGGCGATCGCGTCGCTGCTCGCCGGCCATGACGGCGGCCACCTGTTCGTCGCCGGGTGCCGGACGAACCAGGGCCGCTTCTACGACCGCTTCGACCAGATCGTGCTGCTGAGCGCGCCGGCCGACGTGCTGCTCGCGCGGATCGACGGCCGCAGCGACAACCCGTACGGCAAGAGCGACGCCGAGCGCGAGCTCGTCCTCTTGCAGCTGGAGCAGGTCGAGCCGCTGCTGCGCGCGACCGCGACGGCCGAGCTCGACGCGACGGCGCCGCTCTCGGAGGTCGCCGACCGGCTCGAGCAGCTCGCCGGCGCGTAGCCTGCGCGCGTGCGCACGCTCGTCTTCATCCCGGCGTGGAACGAGGAGCAGAACCTTCCGGCCGTGCTCGACGAGCTGCACCTCGGGCTGCCCGACGCCGACGTGGTCGTGATCGACGACGGCTCGACCGACCGGACCGCCGACGTCGCCCGCGAGCACGGGGCCGAGGTCGTCTCGTTCGGCGTCAACCGCGGTCTGATCGCCGGGATCGCGGCCGGCTACGGGTACGCGGCCGAGCACGGCTACGAGCTCTGCGGCCGCGTCGACGCCGACGGCCAGCACCCGGTGCTCGAGCTCGCGCGGCTGCTCGAGCGCGTCGAGGCCGGCGAGTGCGACGTCGCCGTCGGCTCCCGCTTCGCGAGCGGCGACGGCTTCGCGCCGTACCGCTACGTGGCGAGCCGGCCGCGGCGTCTCGGGACGGCGCTGCTGCGGCGCGGGATGCGGCTCGCGCTCCGCCGACCGTTCCTCGACGCCACCTCGGGCATGTACGCCGCCAACGCGAAGGCGCTGCCCGTGCTGGCGCAGCCGTACGTGACGGCGGCTCCGGAGGTCGAGGCGCTGCTGCGGCTCTCCGAGGCCGGCCTGCGCGTCGACGAGGTGCCGGTCGAGATGCGCGAGCGCGCGAGCGGCGAGTCGAAGCTGCGCGGCTGGAAGTCGCTGCTCGTCGTGTTCACGGTGGTCGGGACGCTGATCACGTTCTGGCGCCGCCGCCGCTGATGCGCCTCGTCGCCGTGCTCGGCTACTCGCAGCGGGCGGACGAGGAACTGCACGCGATCTGCGCGGCGCGCGTCCGGCACGCGGAGACGATCGTGCGCGACGGCGACGCGGTGCTGCTCTCGGGGGAGGCCGAGCTGATGCACGGCCACTGGCGCACCGGCGAGGTGCTGCTCGACCCGCACGCCCGCAACACGCGCGAGAACGCGCTCGGCGTGGCGAAGGCGGCGCGCGAGGTCGGCGCCCACGAGGTCGTAATCGTCACGTCGAGCTGGCACGCGCCCCGCGCGCGGGCGCTCGTGCGGACGGCCCTCCGGCGCGAGCTGCCCGTCGCGAGCTCTTCGCCGGGCGAGGGGCTGCCCGCGAAGCTCGTGGCCCGCGAGCTGCTCCTGCTCGCCGCGCTGCCGCTCCAGCTCGCGTTCGTCGCGCGTCGGCGCTAGGCGGTCGGCGAGGTCGCCGAGCGTGCAGCGGCGCCGCAGTGCGAGACGGCGTCCGCGACGTGCCGGCGCGATCCAGCCGACGACGTGGACCAGCGCCTTTCACGAGCGGGTCGTTCGCATCGGTCGGCGATACCAACCTTCGGTCCGAACGGCAGAGCCGCGCGCCCAGGCGAAGCGCGCGGCTCTGCGGGTGGAGCGACTCAGGCACCGGAAGCCGGTGCGCGCCGCGGCACGGCCCACCGCCTGTACGACCACGCCGACCGTGCGTAGCGCCGTATCGCGGCGGAGACGGGCGAGTCGCCGCGCCGCTGCACGCGCTGATACTCGGCCCGGATCTCCGCCATGCGCTCGCGCTGCCGCTGGCGGCGAGACTCGGAGTCGTAGTACATCACCGCGTTCACCTCCCTTCGCTTGGGCTCTTGATCGATCCCGAGTCGAGAGCCTGGCTCTGGAGGTCGGACAGAAAATGCGCTGCCATCGGCGCAGCCCGAATTGTCAGGGCAATTACCGGTTCGTTCAGCACATCATCGGCCGCTGCTCCAAGTCGAGATCGACTCGGCTACACCGTGGGTGATGGCTCCACGTCGTGCTCCTAGATTGTGTGACGGACGACGTTTTCGTCTCAGATACGACGAAAGCGGCCCTTTGGCCGCCTTCACTCGAGCCGTGCTCCGACGCTTACGCGTTGGCCGAAGCCGCTCCAGTGGAGGCTGCCCGAAGGCTGTGGTCGCCGAACGCCGCCTCTGCGAGTACGGCCGACATCGCCGGGGCGGAGGTGACGTAGCGACGATTAGCGAGGTTGCTCTTCAACTGACCGTACCTCCTTTCCCCGAATTGAGGGCGAGACAATACCTGAAGCATTTCACGCGCGCAAGCAAATATCGCTGGGAATTTCATATGACGCGCGCGAGCCACGGCGAGACCGCCTGCTCGACCGTGCCGCCACTGCGTAGCGAGTGCGTGCCGGCGATCGTGACGACCGCTCGCCCCGGGCCTGGTGGCGGGCAGCCGAACGGGTCGCGCTCGCCCTGGACGACCAGCGTCGGCACCGTGACCGCGTCGAGCTCGGCGAGGCGGCTCTTCTCGGGCCGGCCGGGTGGATGGAGCGGGAACGCGAGGCAGAGCACTGCGGCCGCGCCGGTCTCCGCCGCGGTGCGGCACGCGACGCGCGCACCCGAGGAACGGCCGCCGGCGACGAGCGGCAACCCGTCGAGCGGCAGCTGCTCGACGACCGCGACCCATGCCGCGTCGAGCTGCGCCGCCGGCGCAGGCGAGCGCCGCCCGGCGACACGGTAGGGCTGCTCGACGAGCGCGACCGCGAGACCGGCATCGAGGCCGGCCTGTGTCGCGCCTTTCAGGTCCGGCGACTCGACCCCGCCGCCGGCACCGTGGCCGAGCACGAGCCAGCCGCGGGGAGACTCCGCTTCGTGCAGGTAGGCGCGGGCAGGGCCGTGCGGCGTCTCGAGCTCGAGCATCCGCACCCTATTCTGCTCTGGCGCGCGCGCCGCCGACCGAGACGCGGTCGCGCTCCGAAGCGCGCGGGAGGGGACGTTCGTCCAGGGCATGCGAGACGGCGGGCGCCGATCGTCGACTCGTGGCCTGGATCAGTCCGGACGCTTCATCGGGCGTAGTGGTCGATCAGCGCCTGCGACAGCTGCCGCTGGCGGCGCCCGACCTCGACCCGGTTTGCCTCGAGCACGTCGCGTTCCGCACCGTGCTCGCGCAGCGCCTGCCGCTCCGCTACGAGCATGCGCAACGCCGCCTGCAGGCACTCGACCCTAGTCATCATGCCCCCCGAGCGACGCGGCGTACGCATACGGATGGTGGAACGCGTCCAGCGCCCTGCCCGGCGCCACCTCGAGGTTGAAGCCGACGCCGGTGTCAACGTCGCGAACCGAGACCTCGAGGTGTCCGTCCCGCGGGTTCCACAGGAGCAGGATCTCGTCGCCTCCGCTCAGCCGCTGGGCCAGTTCCCTCGTCCTCGATTCACATCCCATGCTCCTCACGACACCGGAGCCGGCGATCTATTCCGGGGCTACGCGGAGATTTCCACCTCATCGGCCAGCGCAGCAGGGAGCTCGGTCCGGGAGTCCAGCCGCAGCTTCCTGAAGACGCTGGTCAAGTGGCCCTCGACCGTCCGATCCGTG
>DASSMZ010000183.1:0-3095 GCA_035688325.1 Gaiellaceae bacterium | reverse complement strand
CAAGAAGACGCTGCGCTTCCTCCGCGCGCGGCTCGCGCCGCCGCTGCCGGTCGACGCGAGCTGTGTCACGCGTGCGGAGCGGCGGACGGCGCTGCGGTTCTTCGCCGCGGACGACACGCCGCTGGCGGGCGTCGTGCTCGGCACGGGCCCGCGCGCCGTCGTGCTCGCGCACGCGATCGACGGCAACCTCTGCGACTGGGTGCCGTACGCCCGTCGGCTCGCGGCGGGCGGGCTCCGGGTGCTCGCCTACAACTCGCGCCGCCCCGGGATCCGTGTCGACCTCGACCTCGCCGCCGCGGTGGAAGCCGTCCGCCGGACCGGTTCCGAGCACGTGGTCGTGGCGGGAGCCTCGCTCGGCGCGACCGGCGTCGTGATCGGCTCCGCCGCCCTGGCGGAGCAGCCGGCGGCCGTCGTCAGCCTGTCGGCGCCCGCCTCGTTCGGGCCGCTCCGCGCCCTCCCGGCCGCGGCCCGGCTGCAGGCGCCGGTGCTCTTCGCGGCCTCGGCGGACGACCAGCCGTTCGCCGACGACGCCCGAGCGCTCTACGCGGCGGCGGGCTCGACCGAGCGGGAGGTCGAGATCCTGCCCGGCGCGCGCCACGGCGGGGAGCTGCTCGACGACCCGGCGTTCCGGGCGCGGATGACGGCGTTCATCACGGCGCACTAGATAGATTCCGCCCGAGATGGCCGTGCTACCTGCCGAGCAGGACCTGCGGCGCGTGATCGGGGACGGCGAGGGCGTTCCGGACGGCGAGGTCGAGGGGCTCTCCGAGGCGGACCTGCTCGAGCAGCACCGGCAGCTCGTCCTCCTGCGCACCTACGACGAGCGCTCGGTCGTCTACCACCGCCAGGGCCGGATCGGCACCTACGCGATCTTCTGGGGCCACGAGGCGATGCAGGTCGGCTCGGCCTACGCGCTCGAGCGCGAGGACTGGATCTTCCCGAGCTACCGCGAGTCGGCGATCGGCCTGCTGCGGGGGCTGCCGGCCGCCACGATCCTGTCGTGGTGGCGCGGCCACCCGGCCGGCTGGTGGAACCCTCAGGACTGGAACGTCGCCTCGATCTGCGTCCCGATCGGCACGCACGTCCCGCACGCGGCCGGCCTGGCGTGGGGCAAGAAGCTCCGCGGCGAGAACGTCTGCGCGATCGCGTACTTCGGCGATGGCGCCACCTCCGAGGGCGCGTTCCACGAAGGCGCGAACCTCGCCGCCGTCACGAGGGCGCCGGTGATCCTCTTCTGCAACAACAACCCGTGGGCGATCTCGACGCCGCTGTCGGCGCAGACGGCAGCCGAGACGCTCGCGGACAAGGCCGCCGGCTACGGCATGCCCGGCGTGCGCGTCGACGGCGCCGACGTGCTGGCGGTCTACGAGGCGACGCGCGAGGCGGTGGCGCGGGCACGCGCGGGCGAGGGGCCGACGCTGATCGAGGCCGTCACCTACCGGACGGCGCCGCACGCGACCGCCGACGACCCGGAGGCGTACATCGACCTCGAGCGCGTCGAGGAGGAGCGGCAGCGCGAGTGCGTCGGGCGCTACGAGGCGTACCTGCGCCGGCTCGGGGTGCTCTCCGACGAGGCGGCCGAGGCCGTGCGGGCGGAGGCGGCGGAGCTGATGCGCGAGGGGATCAGGGCCGCGGAGGCCGAGCCGCCGGCCGACCTGTCGCTGCTGTTCTCGCACGCGTACGCCGAGCCGCCGCCGTCGTTCGCCTCCGATCTCGCCGAGCTGCGAAGGGTGCTCGGTGGCTGAGCTCACGCTGGTGGAGGCGATCAACGACGGCTTCCACGTCGAGCTCGAGCGCGACGCGGACGTGATGGTGCTCGGCGAGGACGTCGGCCGCGCGGGCGGCGTCTTCCGCGCCACCGCCGGGCTGCGCGACCGGTTCGGCCCCGACCGCTGCGTCGACACGCCGCTCGCGGAGGCCGGGATCCTCGGCTCCGCGGTCGGCCTCTGCATGGCCGGCTGGCGGCCGGTCTGCGAGATGCAGTACGACGCCTTCTCCTACCCCTGCCTCGACCAGCTGATCACGCACGTCGGCCGCTACCGCTGGCGCACCGGCGGCGCGATGGCGTTCCCGCTCGTCGTGCGCATGCCGTACGGCGGCGGGGTGCGCGCGCCCGAGCTGCACGACGACTCGCCGGAGGCGTACTACGTGCACACGCCCGGCGTGAAGGTCGCGATCCCGTCCACGCCCGCCGACGCGAAGGGGCTGCTCGCCGCGGCGATCCGCGATCCCGACCCGGTCGTCGTGCTGGAGCCCAAGCTCCACTACCGGACGATGCGCGGCGAGGTGCCGGAGGGCGAGCACGTCGTCCCGCTCGGACAGGCGCGGACGGTGCGGGAGGGCGACGACCTGACCTTCGTCGCGTACGGCTCGATGGTGCCGCTGGCCGAGCAGGCCGCGGACGCGCTCGCCGGCGAGGCGTCGGTGGAGATCCTCGACATCCGGACGCTGAAGCCGCTCGACGAGGACGCGCTGCTCGCCGCGGCCGCGAAGACGGGCCGCGTCGTGATCGTCCAGGAGGCGCCGCGGACGGCCGGCTACGCCGCCGAGCTGGCGGCGATCCTGGCCGAGAAGGCGATGCTCGACCTGCGCGCGCCGGTCGTGCGGGTGACGGGTTACGACGTTACGTATCCGTACTGGCAGATCGAGGACGCGTACATGCCGTCGGTCGAGCGCGTCGTCGACGCGGCTCACAAACTCCTCGCCTTCTGAAACAGGCGGCGCGAACATGCGAGCCGCGAACCACGCGGGAATCGCGTCAAGCTGGAGCGCGTAGCGCATGAAGGCTCCTCCGTACCGGATCGAGACCGAGCGCCTCGTCGTGCGCTGCTGGGAGCCGCGCGACGCGCCGCTGCTGAAGGACGCGGTCGACTCGTCGCTCGACCACCTGCGCCGGTGGATGCCGTGGGCCCACGACGACCCGCAGCCGCTGCCGGCGAAGGTCGAGCTCCTGCGCATGTTCCGTGGCCACTTCGACCTCGGCCAGGACTTCGTCTACGGGATCTTCTCGGCCGACGAGTCGGAGGCCGTCGGCGGGACGGGCCTGCATCGGCGTTCGTTCGAAGGCGTGCTCGAGATCGGCTACTGGATCCGCG
>DASSMZ010000166.1:0-7631 GCA_035688325.1 Gaiellaceae bacterium | reverse complement strand
CCGTCGCGGAGGCGAACGAGCGCGTGCACGACCGACGTCGGCTGGAGCACCACCTCGATCCGCTCGTACGGCAGGCCGAAGAGGAAGTGCGCCTCGATCAGCTCGAGGCCCTTGTTCGCGAGCGTCGCGGAGTCGACCGTGATCTTGGGGCCCATGCGCCAGGTCGGGTGCGCGAGCGCCTCCTCGGGCGTCACGTCCTCCAGCTCCTCGCGCGTTCGCCCCCGGAACGGACCACCGGAGCCGGTGAGCACGAGCGAGTGCACCTGCTCGGGCGTGCGGGCCTCGAGACACTGGAACGCCGCCGAGTGCTCGCTGTCGACGGGGAGCAGCAGCCCGCCGCCGCGCTCGTGCGCGTCGAGCGCGAGCTCGCCGGCCGCGACCAGGCTCTCCTTGTTGGCGAGCGCGAGCGTCACGCCGTGCTCGAGCGCCCAGAGCGTCGCCGGCAGTCCGGCGAAGCCGACGACGGCGTTCAGCACCACGTCGGGTTCCGCGCGCTCGAGCAACTCCGTGAGGTCGCCGCCCACCTGCGTCAGCGGCGCGAGCCCGGCGATCGGCTGCGAGCCCGAGGCGGCGGCGACCAGCTCGAGCTCCGGGTGACCGGAGACGATCTCGAGCGCCTGGCGGCCGATGGAGCCGGTGGCCCCCAGCAGCGCTATACGCCTCATCGGTCCAAGTGTACGAACGGATCGGCGCCGCGGTTCACGTGAAGGCGAGGATCGTGTAGTAGGCGGCCACGGCGGCGAACAGCGGCGCGTCGAGGCGGTCGAGCACGCCGCCGTGGCCGGCGAGGAGCCTGCTGCTGTCCTTCACGCCGAAGTCGCGCTTGACCGCCGACTCGAACAGGTCGCCGACCGGCGCGGCGACGGCGATCACGACGCCGAGCACGAGCGACTCGCCGACCGAGAGGAAGTGCTGGTGGTAGAGCGCGAAGAACGGGATCAGGACGGCCGCGACCGTCGACGCGGCGAGCCCTTCCCACGTCTTCCCCGGCGAGATGACCGGGGCCAGCTTGTGCCGCCCGATCAGGCGGCCGGTGAAGAAGGCGAGCGTGTCCGCGCCGAAGACCGCGAGCAGCACGGCGAAGATCGCCAGCCGGCCGTGGTCGGGAAGGCCGCGCAGCAGCATCAGGTAGGCGAGGCCGAGGCCGACCCAGGCGACGCCGAGCACCGTCGCCGCGACCGCCACCGTCAGCGACTGCCGCGTGTCCGAGACGCCCTTGAGCAGGAACGCGAAGGCGAGGGTCGTGAGGAAGCCGCCGACCATCCACACCGGCCCGCCGAGCTGCGCTCCCAGGAGCGTCAGCGCGAGGCCGGTGTAGCCGGCGAGCGCCAGCGGCCGCAGCGGCCTCGCCATCGCGTAGAGCTCGTGCAGCGCCACCACGCCGGCGACGATCGCGGCGATGCAGAGCCACCACCCGCCGAGCCAGACGACGCCGAGGACCACCGGCAGCCCGACGGCCGCCACCAGGATGCGCGACCAGAGGGAGCTCATCGCCCGCCGAAGCGGCGGCGGCGCTGGGCGTAGGCGGCGAGCGCATGCTCGAGATCGGCGGCGGCGAAGTCCGGCCAGAGCGTCTCGACGAAGACGAGCTCGGCGTAGGCGAGCTGCCAGAGCAGGAAGTTGGAGATGCGCAGCTCGCCGCTGGTGCGGATCAGCAGGTCCGGGTCCGGCAGCTCGGGCGCGTAGAGGTGCTGGCGCAGCGACTCCTCGTCCGGCTCGACGCCCGCCTCGACGAGCCGCCGCGCCGCCTCGACCAGCTCCGCGCGCCCGCCATAGTCGAACGCGATCCAGAGGTTGAGCCGGTCGTTGTGCGCGGTCTCGTCCTCGAGCTGCTCCATCTGCTCCCGCAGCTCGTCGGGCGCGCGGTCGCGGCGGCCGAGGAAGCGGGCGCGGACGCCCTGGCGGGCGAGGTCGGGCAGCTCGCGCTGGATCGTCTCGCCGAAGATCTCCATCAGCGACTCGACCTCCTCCTCCGGCCGCGACCAGTTCTCGGTCGAGAAGGCGTAGACGACGAGCGTCTCCACGCCGAGGTCGATCGCGGCCTCGACGGTGCGCCGCAACGCCCGCGTGCCCGCGCGATGACCCTCGGCCACCGGCAGGCCTCGACGCTCGGCCCAGCGCCCGTTGCCGTCCATGATGATCGCGACGGTCCGGGCCAGCTCGTCGCGCTGCTGCTCGCTCACCGCTAGCGGGTTTGGCGCGCCCAGCGCGTCAAACCTCCATGATCTCGGCTTCCTTGCGCTTCAGCAGCTCGTCGATCTCGTGGACGTGCTCGTCGGTGAGCTTCTGGACACGCTCCTCGGCCCGGTGCTCCTCGTCGCTGCCGACCTCGCCGTTGTCGACGAGCTCCTTGAGGTGGTGGATCGCGTCGCGGCGCACGTTGCGGATCGCGACCTTGCCCTCCTCCGCCATGTGCCGTACGACCTTGACGAGCTCCTTGCGGCGCTCCTCGGTCAGCTGCGGGATCGGCAGGCGGATCAGCTTGCCGTCGTTCGACGGCGTCAGGCCGAGGTCCGACTCCTGGATCGCGCGCTCGATCGTCGCGACCGAGTTCGGGTCGAACGGCTGGATCGTCAGCATCCGCGGCTCCGGAGCGCTGATCGTCGCCAGCTGCTTGAGCGGCGTCTGCTGGCCGTAGTAGTCGATCTGGACGCGGTCGAGCAGCGCCGGCGACGCGCGCCCGGTGCGCAGGGTCGAGAACTCGGCCTGCGCAGCCTCGACGGACTTCTGCATCCGCCGCTCCGCGTCCTGAATCAGGTCATCGATCGCCATTCCGGCCTCCTCGGTGTCAGGGGGTCGAGACGATGGTGCCGACCCGCTCGCCGTGCACGACTCTACGGATGTTTCCGGCTTCGAGCGCGAAGACGTAGATCGGCAGCCGGTTGTCCATGCAGAGCGAGAGCGCCGTCGTGTCCATCACCTTGAGACCGCGCTCGATCGCCTGCAGATGCGTGAGCTCGGGCAGCAGCCGCGCGCCGGGATCCGTCCGCGGGTCGCCGTCGAGCACGCCCTCGACGCCGTTCTTCGCCATCAGGATCGCCTCGGCGTTGATCTCGAGCGCACGGAGCGCTGCCGCCGTGTCGGTCGTGAAGAACGGGTTGCCGGTGCCGGCGGCGAAGATGACGATGCGGCCCTTCTCGAGGTGCCTGATCGCGCGCCGGCGGATGTACGGCTCGGCCACCTCCGCGGCCGCGAGCGCCGACAGCACGCGCGTGTGCGCGCCGCGGCGCTCGAGCGCGTCCTGCAGGGCGAGCGCGTTCAGCAGCGTCGCGAGCATCCCCGCGTAGTCGGCCGTGGCGCGGTCCATGCCCTCGGCCGCGGCCTCGATCCCACGGTAGATGTTCCCGGCGCCGACGACGATCGCCAGCTCGACGCCTTCCTCCTGCACCTCGACCACCTCCGCTGCGAGCGCGGCGATTCGGTCGGGATCGAGCCCGTACTCCTGCTCGCCCATCAGCGCCTCACCGGAGAGCTTGAGCAGGACGCGCCGGAAGGCGCTGCCCGCCTCCCGGCCGGCGGCGTCGGCGGAGGCGGTCTCGGTCACTCGGCCAGCGCGTAGCGGACGAACTCGAGCACCTCGAGCCCGGCCTCGTCGAGCGCCTTGGCGACCGTCTGCGACGGGTCGTGGATCCACGACTGCTCGCTCAGGGCGACGCTCGAGAGGAACTCCTTGCGCAGCCGGCCCTCGACGATCTTCGCGCGGACGTCCTCGGGCTTCGATTGCACGTCGGGCTGGTTCTCGTAGATCGAGCGCTCGCTCGCGAGCTCGTCCGCGGGCACCTCGTCGACGCTGCGGTAGCGCGGCGCGGCGAACGAGATGTGCATCGCGAGCCGGCGCGCGGCCGCCGCGTCGGCGCCCTTCACGCGCACGAGCACGCCGATCTTGTTCGCCGGCGGGTGCACGTACTCGGCGATCAGCTCGCCGTCGCCCGCCTCCATGCGCGCGGCGCCCGCGAGCTCGACGTTCTCGCCGATGCGGCCGATCAGCTCGAGCCGGCGCTCCTCGAGCGCGCCGAGGCCCTCGGGCCCTTCGGCCTCGACCGTCTCGAGCGCGGCCTCCGCGAACGAGAGGAACTCCTCGTTCTTCGACACGGGCTCCGTCTCGCAGCCCACGGCGACGATCGCGCCGAGCGTGCCCGAGACGGTGGTGAGCACCTCGCCCTCGGTGGTGGCGCGGCCGGCCCTCTTGCCGGCGGCGGCCATGCCCTGCTCGCGCAGCAGGCGCTGCGCGGCCTCGACATCTCCCGCCGTCTCCTCCAGCGCGCGCTTGGCGGCCATCATCCCCGCGCCGGTGCGGTCGCGGAGCTCCTTGACGAGGCTGGCTGAGATCTGAACCTGGCTCACGAGCTCTCCTCCGGCGTGTCGGGAACGGGTACGGGCGTTGGCTCGGGCTCGGCGGCAGCCTCGGGCTCGGCCTGCGGCTGTGCCGCCGACTCCGGCTCCACGTGCGCCTCCTTCGGCCGAGCCGCTTCGGCCGCAGGAGCGAAGTCGGCGGGCGTCGCGCGCTGCTTGCCCTCGGCGATCCCGTCGCCGAGCGCGCGCACGACGAGGCTGCACGAGCGGATCGCGTCGTCGTTCCCGGGGATGACGAAGTCGGCCTCGTCGGGGTCGCAGTTGGTGTCGACGAGCGCGATCACCGGGATGTTGAGCCGGCGCGCCTCGCGCACGGCCAGCTGCTCCTTGCGCAGGTCGATGATCACGACCGCGTCAGGCTGCCGGCGCATGTCGGCGACGCCGCCGAGGTTGGCCTCGAGCTTCTCGAGCTCGCCCTGCATCGAGATCCGCTCCTTGGGCGGCAGCAGGTCGAGCTGGCCCTCCTCCTTCAGGCGGCGCAGCTCGTGCAGGTGCTCGATCCGCTCGGCGATCGTGCGCCAGTTGGTGAGCAGGCCGCCGAGCCAGCGATGGTTGACGTACGGCATGCCGTTTCGCTTCGCCTGCTCCTCGACCGAGTCCTGGGCCTGCTTCTTCGTGCCGACGAACAGGACGGTGCCGCCGCGCTCCGCGAGGTTGCGGACGAACGACTGCGCCTCCTCGAGCGACTCCGCCGTCTTCTGCAAATCGATGATGTAGATGCCGCCTCGCTCGCCGAAGATGAAGCGGCGCATCTTCGGGTTCCAGCGGCGCGTCTGGTGGCCGAAGTGGACGCCAGCCTCCAGGAGCTCTCGCATGCTGACTGCCATCATTTCCTTCCGTGGTTGGGTTGCGCTGCGATCGGCGGGGACTGGTGGAACCGGGCTCAGAGCCCGGCACCGCCACCTGCCCGGGTCGCCGGGTCGGGGACGAAAAGCGCCGAAAGTGTAGCGGCGCGCTCGCGATCGGGCGTCCGCGCGCCGATCCATGATGGTGTCGTGAGCACGCGCGAAGCAGCCGCGTTCGAGGAGCTCTCGGCCGAGATCCGGGCGTCGGCGTGGGAGCTCGCGCTCGCGGTCGTCGACGAGGGGCTCCTCGACGACCAGCTCCCGTCGCTCCAGCGCCTGGGACGGCTCGGGCAGCTCGGCGACGTGCCGACCTTCGTAGCCGAGCTGGGACGCGAGCTCGCCGAGCCGCGCGCGCAGGACTGCGTCCGTCACGGCAGCCCGCTGGCGATCCAGGCCCGCGACCACGCCCGGCAGCGCGAGGCGCTCGGGTTCGCGCCAGGCGAGATCGTGACCGAGTTCCTCCTCCTGCGGCGCGTCCTCTGGCGCTTCGTCGCCGGGCGCGTCGCCGCGCTCGACCCCGCGCGGATGCTCGCCGCCGAGCAGCGCCTGAACACGACGATCGACCGGCTCGTGACCGAGTGCGTCGTCGCCTACTTCGATCGCGCGACCTCCGAGCTCGCGCACCAGGCCCGGCACGACCAGCTCACGGGCCTGCTGCACCACCAGGCGTTCGTGCACGAGCTCGACCTCGAGCTCGGGCGGGCGGCCCGCTACGGACACGGACTCGCGCTCGTCTTCCTCGACCTCGACCGTTTCAAGGAGATCAACGACACGCTCGGGCACCCCGCCGGCGACCGCGTGCTGCAACGGCTGGCCTCGCTGCTGCGCGACTCGCTGCGCGGCTCCGACCTCGCCGGCCGGATGGGCGGCGACGAGTTCGCCGCGTACCTCGTCGAGGCCGACGAGGAGGCCGGCTCGCGGCTGCTGTCGCGCCTGCACGACCACGTCGACGAGCTCGTCGCGGCCGAGGAGCTGCCGGTGCACTGCGCGTTCAGCGCCGGCCTCGCGCACTTCCCGGACGAGGCGACGGACGCCGACGCGCTGTTCCGGCTCGCCGACCAGCGCCTCTACGAGGCGAAGCGCGCCAGGGTCGCCTGAAGCTCGGGCGGCAGCCGCGACTCGACCTCCAGCGGCTCGCCCGTCATCGGATGCGGCAAGGCGAGGCGCCAGGCGTGCAGGAACTGGCGCTTGAGCTGCTCGTCCGGCACGCCGTAGACCGGGTCGCCGACGACCGGCAGGCCGATCGCCGCCAGGTGCACGCGGATCTGGTGCGTCCGCCCGGTCTCCAGCCGGACGTCGAGCAGGGCGTGCCGGTCGAGCAGCTCCTCCACCGCGAAGTGCGTCACCGCCTCGCGCGGAGTGTCGCTGTCGAGCGACTGGCGCGTCGGGTCGCGCCGGTCGCGCCCGATCGCCGCCTCGATCCGGCCCGTCCACGAGCGCGGCCGGCCGCGGACGAGCGCCTTGTAGCGCCGTTCGAGCGCGTGCTCGCGCACGAGCTCCTGCAGCCGCTCGTACGCCTCGTCGGTGCGTGCGACGACGAGCAGGCCCGAGGTGTCCCGATCGAGCCGATGGACGATGCCGGGCCGCTCCTCGTCCTCGCCGCCGCCGGCCAGTCCGACCAGGCCGTGGACGAGCGTCCCGCTCGCATGGCCCGGCGACGGATGGACGACGACGCCGGCCGGCTTGTCGACCACGAGCAGGTGGTCGTCCTCGTGCGCGATCCGGAGCGGCACGTCCTCGCGTGTGACGAGGGCGGAGCCGGCAGCGGGCTCGGGCACGGTCAGCTCGATCTCCTCGCCGCCCTCGAGCCGGTGGCTCTTCGGCTGGTTGCGTCCGTCGACGGTCGCGTTGCCGTCCTCGAGCAGCCGCTCGGCAGCCGCCCGCGAGGCGACCTGCGGCAGCGAGGCGAGGAAGCGGTCGAGCCGCTCGCCCGCGGCCGCGGCGGGGACGGTGACTCTCAGCGTGTCTCGCCGACCAGCAGCGCGACGAACAGGATCGCGACGCCGATGACGATGAAGCTGTCCGCGAGGTTGAACGCGGGCCAATACCTGAGGTCGAGGAAGTCCGTCACGTGCCCGAGGCGGATCCGGTCGATCAGGTTCGAGGTGGAGCCGCCGATCAGCAGCCCGAGGGCGACGGGCAGCACCGGGTGCCGGGCGCCCGAGCGCGCGAAGTAGACGAGCATCCAGCCGACCGCGACCGCGGTCAGGGCGGTGACAATCGGCGTCGCGCCGGCGAACAGGCCGAACGCGATGCCGGAGTTCTGGACGTGGTGGATCGAGAACGGCCCGAGCACGTGCAGCGACTCGTCGAAGCCGAGCTGGGTCGAGACGATCAGCTTCGTCACCTGGTCGGCGGCGATCGCGGCGAGCACGACGGCGCCGAGGCCGACCCACTGCGGCGCGCGCGCCGCCAGCGACCGCTCGGCGACCG
>DASSMZ010000163.1:0-3205 GCA_035688325.1 Gaiellaceae bacterium | reverse complement strand
GCTCTGCAGCGCCCGTCCGGGCGGGGCGGCGCGCGTGCGGGCGCGTTTGCGGAAGACCTGCGTGTCGGGAAGCAGCACGAGCGCGAGGTCGCGCCAGACGAAGCCCCGCCGCGCGGGCGAGACCGCGAACAGCAGCTCCGGCTCCTCCGGAAGCCGGTCGCCCGGCTCGAGCAGGCGCGCCTCGACGCGGCGCAGCAGGTTCATCGTGCGCAGCGCCTCGCCGCGGTGCGGGAAGGCGACGACGACGCGGTTCCCTGAGCGGACGAAGGCGGCGAGCTCGTTCTCGGCCTCCGCGAGGCCGCGCGCGGCGATCGCCGGCCGCTGCGCCTCGAATGAGTGTGCCTGCCCGCGCGGGAACGGCTCCAGCTCGGCCGCGCCGCCGAGGTCGAGCTCGGCGTCCTGCTCGGCCAGGGCCTCGCGCACCTCGTCGGGCTCCCACACGAGGTCGGGCGCGCGGTCGAGCACCGGCATGAGGTCCTCCGGCACCGGCACCGGCTCGCCCTCCTCGCGCAAGACCGGCTCGACCAGGTCGAGGCGCCGCTCGGCGGCGGGATAGACGACCGCGCCGTCGACCTCGTGCAGCGCTCGCTGGGTGAAGGCCGAGAACGCGCGCACGGCCTCGATCTCGTCGCCGAAGAGCTCGACGCGCAGCGGCTCGCGGCCCGTCGTCGGGAAGACGTCGATCAGGCCGCCGCGAACGGCGAACTGGCCACGCTCCTGCACGCGGTCGACGCGCTCGTAGCCGGCGAGCGCGAGCAGCTCCGCGAGCGACTCGAGCCCGGGCGCGTCGCCCGCCGCGAGCGCGATCGGCGCAGGCCGCGCCTCCGGCGGAGGCAGCGGCTCGGCGAGCGCCGCGGCCGACGCGCAGACGAGCCCGCTGGCGGCGAGCACGTCGAGCGCCCGCGCCCGCTCGCCGACGAGGTGCGGAGGCGGCTCGAGCCCCGAGCCCCAGCCCACGCCGCGGCTCGGCAGCAGCGCGACCGCCTCGTCGCCCAGGAACCAGCGGGCGCCCTCGGCCGCGTCGCGGGCGTCGGCGTCCTCCGGCAGCACGACGACGAGCGACCTCCCGAGGTGCTCGTGCAGCGCCGCCAGCAGCAGCGGCAGCGCCGGCTCGGACACGCGTGCGGACACCGGAGTTCCCAGGACGTCGGCGTAGGCGGCCAGTCGCTCGTCCGCGAGCAGCTGCTCGACGAGCGGGTGGAGGACGGGCCGGGTGGTCTCGCGCAGGTCCATGGCGAACGACGGAACCGCCGGTTCCGCGCGCCAATCGTAGCCCGGGTGCGATCATCGGCGAGCGTGGCGAGAGTCGGGATCCGGGCGTGTGCGATGGGGCTGCTGCTGTCGGTGCTCGCCGGCTGCGGCGGGCGCGGCTCGCACGTCGTCGAGCCGGCCGAGCGCCACCTCGCGTACGTCGCCGGCGACGATCCGGCGCACGCCACCGTCTGGCTCGCGAACGTCGACGGCTCGCACGCCCGCCGGCTCGGCCGCGGCTCCGTCGCGGCGCTCTCTCCGGACGGCCGCACCGTCGCCGTCCAGCGCCGGGACGGCATCTACGTGCTGTCGGCGGACGGGTCGCCGGCGCGCCGGCTGACGAGGGAGCACCTCCGCCCGCAGGCCTGGTCGCCGGACGGCAAGACGCTGCTGGCGACGAGGGCCGCGCCGCTGACCGTGCTCGAGCTCGACGGGGTCGACCGGGCGTCGGGCAAGGTGCGCGTGATCGCGAGCGGCTCCATGTACGGCTTCGGCTTCTCGCCCGACGGCTCGAAGCTCGTCTACGCGCGAGCGCCGGTCGCCACGGGTCAGGGCCTCTGTGGCGACCAGGTCGACCTCTACGTGTCGAAGATCTCCGGCGGCAAGGCGACGCGGATCACCCACGACGGCCTCAGCGCGTTCCCGGTCTGGGGCCGCGCCGGGATCGCCTTCGCGCGCTTTCCCGAAGGCACCGGCCTGCAGGACTGCTCGGCGCCGGGCATCTGGACGGTGAAGGACGACGGCTCCGACCCGAGGGCCGTGATCGCCCGCGCGCCGCTCGACCTGTCCGAGGACGGCCTCTACGGGCTGCAGCCGATCGCGTGGCTCGACGACTCGCATATCCTGGCCGGCATCCGCACCAACGCCGGCAACCTCGGCGCGGTCGTGAACACGCGGACGCGGACGGTGCGCCCGCTCGGCGACTTCGCCGACGCCGCCTCGAGCGACGGCCGCTACGTCGTCGGTGGTGGCGGCGACGAGCAGCGCGTGCACCTGGTGATCACGCGGCTCGCCGACCACCGCCGCGTGTTCCGGAAGCTCAGCGCCTGCTGCCCCAGCTGGAACCGCTAGCTAGGGCGGGATTCCCGGAACGACACACGTTCTCGGGAGGCCTGCCTAGTTGAACCGCTGCTGAGCAGCGTCGAGGCCGTCCGAGACGATCGTCTCCACCGCGGCCGCCGAGCGTGAGATCAGCGCGTCCGCGTCCTCTTCCGGCGCGAACGGCGAGAGCACCCAGTCGGCGACCGAGCGCGGGTCGCCGCGCCCAGGGCGGCCGACGCCGATCCGCAGGCGCAGGAAGTCCTGCGAGCCGAGGTGCTGCGCGAGCGAGCGCAGGCCGTTGTGGCCGGCGAGGCCTCCCCCGCTCCGGGCCTGCAGGCGGCCGGCCTCGAGGTCGACGTCGTCGTGGACGACGAGCACCTGCGCCGGCGCGACCTTGAAGAAGCGCGCCGCCGCGCCGACCGAGCGGCCGGACTCGTTCATGTACGTCTCCGGCTTCAGCAGCGCGAGCTTCTCGTCGCCGAGCCGGACCTCCCCCAGCGAGCCGGAGAACTTCGAGCGCCACGAGCCGCCGTGCCGGCGCGCGAGCTCGTCGAGGACCAGCCAGCCGACGTTGTGCCGCGTGCGCTCGTACTCGCGACCGGGATTGCCGAGCCCGGCGACGAGCAGGTCGAGCGTCGAGGCCTGCTCGCCCCGACGGAACAGGCGCACGTCAGTGCTCCGCCCGGTGATGCCGCCGAGTCTCCGGGTCGCGAGTGCGCCGTGCGATCGCGGGCCAGAGGCCGGCGAGCATTGCCGGGTGGGGCACTAGCCTTCGGCGGTGCCGGGCGCGCCCTCGCCGCCGGTTGCGGCGTCCTCGGCGGTCTCCGGCGCGGCCTCGGCCGCACCCTCGGGCGCTTCCTCGCCCTCCGGCACCTCGACGCCCTCGGGCAGCTCGCCCTCCTCGCCCTCGACG
>DASSMZ010000148.1:0-6995 GCA_035688325.1 Gaiellaceae bacterium | reverse complement strand
GCCATTACCCGCTCCACGCGAGAGAAACGTTCGGCGCGCCCACTCGATCGAGTGATTTTCGCTGCATACCGCAGGAATCCAGGGCTGCCGACGTCTTCTCGACATGAAGTCGAAAGGAGCCCCTCGATGAGGAAACTCGTCTACCTCGTCGCCGTTGCGGCCCTGGCGGTTCCCGCCTTTGCCGTTGCGGCGACTCCCGGCCCGGCCGCCAAGCCCGCGGCCGTGAAGCAGTGCACGACGGAGCGCGGCGGCATGGGCGCTTCTGCGTTCAAACTCCTCTACGGCACGAACGCGAACAGGTCGAACGCCTTCGGCAAGTGCGTCTCGAAGCTCGCGACGCAGAACGCGAAGAACACCTCGAACGCGGCAGCGTCGTGCCGCACCGAGCGCTCGGCCGACCAGAACGCCTTCGCGGCGAAGTACGGCAGCGGCAAGAACCACGCCGACGCCTTCGGCAACTGCGTCTCGCAGACCGCCAAGGCCGCCGCACAGGCTCAGCAGCAGGCCACGACGAACGCGGCCAAGGCGTGCTGGGCCGAGCGCAAGCCGGATCCGGCGGCGTTCAAGGCGAAGTACGGCACGAACGCGAACAAGTCGAACGCGTTCGGCAAGTGCGTCTCGGGCAAGGTCAAGACTCCGTAAGCGCCGGCTGTGAGCGGGCGGGGTCGACAGGTCCTCGCCCCATCGCCTCCCCCAAGCTCGAGGTGCCGGGGAAGGGACTCGAACCCTTACGCCCCGCGAGGGGACACCTGATTTTAAGTCAGGCGCGTATCACCAGTTTCGCCACCCCGGCGGCCCGAAGAATAGCCCTGGGGCGCCCGCGGCCTACAGCCCGGCCGGGAACTTGTACGTCGCCGGGATCGTGTGCGGCGGCTTCCCGACCACGAAAGCGATCTCCTGGTGCTCCTTGAGCACGAGCGCGGCCGGGTCGCCGTGGTACGGCTGTCCGTTGACGTACACCGTCCACGGCGTCAGCTCCTGGCAGTAGCCGCCGACGCAGTCGCTCGACAGGCGCACGCCCCAGACGCCGAAGAACTGCCCGAGGTCGAAGTTCTTCGCGACGGGCGACTCGACGTGGATGATGCCGCTCGCGTCGTGGGTGTGGAGCTCGGTCAGGAACTGGCCGTCGTAGATCCCGATCCCCTGCGGCACCGGCTCGTGCTTGCCGTCCACGTAGACGTCGAGGTGCTGGTGGATGTGCAGCACCTCGCCTTCGGTCGTGAGCGCGTGGACGCCGACGGGCTTCAGCCGATCCGGCAGCGTGTCGAGCCCTGGGTTCCACGGAGCAGGCCCCGTCTGCAGGCCGGCCAGCTGGCTGTCGTTCGGCACGTTCGCCGACGTGTTGTTGCCGCCGCCGCTGCGGCCGACGAAGACGACGCCGGCCACGATCGCCGCGATCACGAGCACGGCCAGGCCGATCCACAGGGGCAGCCGGTCCGAGGCCGTCCAGCTCGGACGCTTCTTCGAGTCGGAGCGCCGCTGAGGTGCCTGGACCTTCCGCGGCGGCGCCGGAGTACGCGACTTCTTGGCCACCGCGGCGCGATGGTAGCAGCGCCTTGACCGAGCTCCACTGGCGCGTTAGGGTCATCCCGTCAGATCCGGAGGGCCGAAAGGTTGTCCGGATCTGGCGTTTTTCGTGGCCTTTGCGGATACTCGTAGCCCGGCAAACCGCAAGGAGGCCACGCATGAGTTTCCTCGACAAGCTCCTCGGCCGCGGCAAGAAGGCCGCAGGCGATATGACGGGCGACAGCTCGATGGCCCGCGAGGGCATGCACCAGGAGCAGGAGGCGACGGCGTCGGAGCACGCCGAGCACGCCGAAGAGGTCGCGCAGGAGGAACGCGAGCGGGCAGCAGAGCACCGCGCCGAGCGCTCCGACACGTAACCGCGGGCCGGCGCCGTCCGACGCCCGCTCTAGGGTTCGTCGGCTCATGGTCGTCGCCCTCGCACTCGTCTTCCTCCTGGCCGGCGGAGCCGCGCTCGCGCTCTGGCTGAGCCGCCGCCTGGCCGCGCAGAGCACGGACACGGCGCGCGCGCTCGACCAGCTGCTCGCCGTCCGCAACCGCGAGGTCGACGGGCGGCTGGAGGCGATCACGGCGACGATGGACCGGCGGCTCGGCGAGCTCGACACCAAGGTCGACCGCCGGCTCGCGGACGCGTCGAAGCAGACGAACGAGATCCACCGGCAGCTCGGCGAGGTCGGGCAGGCGACGTCGCAGATGGCCGAGCAGGCCAAGGAGCTGAGCCAGCTGCAGCAGATCCTGCGGCCACCCAAGGCGCGCGGAGGCTTCGGCGAGCTGCTGCTCGAGAACCTGCTCCGCGACCGGCTGCCGCCCGGCGCCTACGAGATCCAGTACGGCTTCACGGGCGGCGAGCGCGTCGACGCAGCGATCAAGGTCGACCGCCTCGTCCCCATCGACTCGAAGTTCCCGCTCGACAACTTCGAGCGGATGGTCGCCGCCGACAGCGAGCTCGAGCGGCAGCAGTTCGAGAAGCTGTTCGCGCGCGACGTTAAGAACCACGTCGACGCGATCGGCGCCAAGTACATCCGGCCCGACGAGGGCACCTACGAGTTCGCGTTCATGTACCTGCCGTCGGAGGCGATCTACTACGAGCTCGCCTGCGGGCGCACCGGCGCGCTGCTCGCCTACGCGCACGAGAAGCGGGTGCTGCCCGTCTCGCCGACGACGCTGACGGCGTACTTGCAGGTGATCGTTCTCGGCCTGAAGGGCTTGCAGATCGAACAGCACGCCCAGGAGGTGATGGCGTACTGCGCGCGCCTCCAGGCGGACTTCGGCAAGTTCAAGGAGGACTTCGAGCTGGTCGGGACGCACCTCGAGCGGGCGCACAAGAAGTTCGGCGACTCGGAGAAGCGGCTCGGGAAGTTCGAGACGAAGCTCGAGCAGGCGTCCGACTCGCAGCAGGTCGAGGCGGCCGAGGCGCGTGAGCTGCCCCGCGTCGTCGACGCCGCGTAGCGGCTAGAAGCGGAGGAGCGCGCCGATGCCCTCGACGGGCTCGAGATCCTGGCGCTGCGTCAGCGCGAGCGTGCGCCCGCCGTGGGCCAGCGTCTGGTGGACGGCGAGGTCGAGGCCCTCGTCGCGGCGCTCCATCTCCGTCCCGTCGAGCGGGCAGGCACCGCCCTCGCTCGCGACCCGCCCGCAGGCCGGGCACTCCCAGGCGGGCCGGTCGACGCCGTCGGCGTAGAGCAGCAGCTCGACGCGCGCGTCGGAGGCGGCCTCGAGGGTCGGCCCCCACCCTGCGGCGGCGCGACCGTTCCGGCCGGACTCCTCCCGCCAGCGCTCGACCGTCTCGGTCTCCTGCTCGCCGCGCCACTCCTCGAGGAGCGGCTCGACCTGCTTCAGCAGCTCGGCCGGCGTCGCGTGCGCCTCCGCGCTCGTCCAGCCGATCACGTGCTTCTTCGCCTCGTTCGAGAGCGCCGACTCGAACTCGGGCCGCGTCTCCTCCGACGCGACGACGACCACCCGCGGCCCGCGCAGGCGCCGCACGGCGTGGTCGACGTGCTCGGCGACCTCCTTCAGGTGATCCTGGACGAGCTTGTCGATGTGGCGCTGGTAGCGCGCCTGCGACCAGCCGCCCTGGTCGTGGCGGCCCGGCGTCTCGTCGGTCTGCTCGACGAGCTCCTCGAGCCGGCCGGCGCGGAGACGGTAGAGGTCGCCGCGCTCGCGGCCGACAAAGACGACGAGCGCGCCCTCGCCGCGGCCGACCAGCGAGACGAGCGGCGCCAGGTACAGGCTGCGGTTGACCTTGACGGCGTCGGGGACGCGGCCGCTCAGCGGCAGCGGCACCCAGAGGTTGTCGAGCCACGCGCAGAAGACGCCGAAGCCGAGGGCTCCCTCGCGCTCGAACTCCTGGTCGAAGAACTCGCGCAGGCGCTGCACGTCAGCGCGCAGGCCTTCCTTCTGCTCGTGCGTCAGGTCGGGCCGCCGTGCGGACTCGGAGCGCTCGATCTCGTCCACCAACGCGTTCACGCGCGTGTCGAAGTCGGCGGGCGTGGGCGTGACGCTGGGATCGAGGTCGACGTAGAGGCTGATCGCGCAGCCGTTCTGCGCGCGGAAGCCCGCGAGGTCGCGCAGGCTGTCCCATGTCACTGTCGAGGCCACGAATCCCCCTTCGCCGGAAGGCGGCGATTGTAATCAGGCGAAGCTTCTGCTTACGCGCGATGGGTACCGTCTTCGCGATGGCGAATCCGCTGCAGGACATCCTGGTCGGCTTCAACGTCCTCCGCGAGCAGGTGCTCCAGGGCGCGGAGGCCGACTGGCTCGAGCGGCTCGACCTGCGCCGGTCGCCGCAGGAGGCGCGGAGCCTCGACGAGCTCCGGGCCGAGCTGGACTCGCTCGTCGGGCTCGAGTCGGTCAAGGAGCAGGTGCGCGCGCTGGTCGCGTTCCTCGAGGTACAGGGCAAGCGGCTCGAGCGGGGACTGCCGGAGGTCGCCACCTCGCAGCACCTCGTCTTCCTCGGCAACCCCGGCACGGGTAAGACGACGATCGCGCGCCTGCTCGCGCAGATGTACCGCGCGATGGGCCTGCTCCGGCGCGGGCACCTGGTCGAGGTCGACCGCGCGGGCCTCGTCGGCGAGTACGTCGGCATGACCGCGATCAAGACCGACCGGGCGATCCGGCGCGCGCTCGACGGCGTCCTGTTCGTCGACGAGGCGTACGCGCTCGCGCGCTCGGGCTGGCGCGGCCCTGACTTCGGCCAGGAGGCGATCGAGACGCTGCTCAAGCGGATGGAGGACTACCGCCACCGCCTGGTCGTGATCGTGGCCGGCTACCCGCGGCTGATGGACGAGTTGCTCGACTCGAACCCCGGCCTGCGCTCGCGCTTCTCGCGGGAGATCACGTTCCCGGACTACTCGACCGACGAGCTCGTGCGAATCACCGAAGGCTTCGCCGCGCAGAACGAGTACCGCGTGAGCGGCACGGGCGCCGAGGAGCTGCGGCAGATCTTCGGTCGCGCCGAACGCGGCGAGGGGTTCGGCAACGCGCGCTACGCGCGCACGATGTTCGAGCAGGCGCTCAACGCGCAGGCGCTGCGGCTGAGCGGCTCGGGCGAGCTCGGCGTCGAGGACCTGATCAGCCTCGAGCCGGGTGACTTCGCGGCCGCCGCGGCCGCGCTCGGCGGGCGCGAGGAACGGCAGTCGGCGCGCCTCCGGCTCTGGCGGCGGTGACCGTCTTCACGATCGGCCACGGCACGCGGCCGGTCGAGGAGCTCGTCGAGTGCCTGCGCGAGTCGGGCGTGAAGACGCTCGTCGACGTCCGCCGCTTCCCGGGCTCGCGGCGCAACCCGCAGTTCGGACAGGCCGCGCTCGCGGCGGACCTCGAGGCCGCCGGCGTCGACTACCGGCACGCCGTCGAGCTCGGCGGCCGGCTGAGCGGCGAGCCCGGCGAGGAGCGGTTCCCGTGCATCCGCGTCGCAGCGTTTCGCAGCTACGCCGCGCGGATGCGAACGCCCGAATGGCAGGCCGCACTCGCCGAGGCGCTCGCCGCGCCCGCGCCCTGCCTGATGTGCGCCGAGACCGACTGGCACCGCTGCCACCGCCGGCTGATCTCGGAGCTGCTGCTCGCGCGCGGGCACGAGGTCGTCCACGTGATCCGCCCCGGGCAGCGGCAACCGCACCGCTTGTTCGAGGAGAGCGACGTTCGGGGAGGCAAGCTCTACCTTTGCGGCGCGCTCGTGGCCTGACCCGATCGGAACAGTCAGACCACCCGATGCGTTTACTACCGTGGAGGCAGAAGTGAACGGGGACACGAGAGAGCTGATCATCATCGGCGGCGGGCCCGCCGGCTACACGGCCGCCCTCTACGCTGCGCGCGCGAACCTGGAGCCGCTCGTGATCGAGGGTTTCGCGTGGGGCGGCCAGCTGATGATCACGAGCGACGTCGAGAATTACCCGGGCTATCCCGACGGGATCATGGGCCCGGCGATGATGCAGGATTTCCGCCGGCAGGCCGAGCGCTTCGGCGCCGAGTTCCTGACCGACGACGTCACGAAGGTCGACTTCACCGACCACCCGCTGCGGGTCTGGGTCGGCGACAAGGAGTTCACCGCCGAGAGCGTGATCGTGGCCACGGGCGCCAGCGCGCGGCAGCTCGGGCTCGAGTCCGAGCGCACGCTGCAGGGCCGCGGCGTCTCGTACTGCGCGGTCTGCGACGCGGCGTTCTTCCGCGACAAGCAGGTCGTGGTCGTCGGCGGCGGCGACAGCGCGATGGAAGAGGCGATCTTCCTGACGAAGTTCGCCACGAAGGTGACGCTCGTCCACCGGCGCAGCGAGTTCCGCGCGTCGCCGATCATGCTCGACCGTGCGCACGCGAACGAGAAGATCGAGTTCGTCACGCCCGCGGTGGTCGACGAGGTGCTGAGCGAGGGCGGGCAGACGAGCGGCGTCGTGCTCCGCGACCTCGAGACCGACGAGACGCGCGAGCTGCCGGCCGACGGCGTCTTCGTCGCGATCGGGCACGACCCGAACACGAAGCTGTTCCTCGACCAGCTCGACCACGACGAGGCCGGCTACCTCGTCACGCAGCCGGGCTCGACCGCGACCAACCGCGAGGGCGTCTTCGCGGTCGGGGACGTGGTCGACCACACGTATCGCCAGGCCGTCACGGCCGCCGGCAGCGGCGCGATGGGCGCGCTCGACGCCGAGCGCTGGCTCGCCGCTCGCGAAGGCCACCCGGCCACGGCGCTCGCCGCTCCGCGCGAGGGCTAGCCGAAGCACTCAGTACTCTCGGCCCGGATGGCCGAGTGGATCGACCTGCTCGACCCGGACGAGGCCGAGCTGCGCCAGGCGGTGCCCGAGGCGATTCACGACCGCGCGCTCGAGCAGCTGGTGCGGCCGGCGCAGCACAACGACGAGCCGCGCCCTCGACTCGACGGGCAGATCCACTACGTCTTCGGCGTCTTCCTCGTCCCGATCGCGATCCGCGAGGAGGACCGTGTCTTCTACCAGGAGGTCGACGTGGTGGCGACGCCCGACCGG
>DASSMZ010000144.1:0-18456 GCA_035688325.1 Gaiellaceae bacterium | reverse complement strand
CTTCGTCAGGGTCGCGCCCGTGTAGCCGGTGGCATGGTCGGCGTTGTAGGCCTCCATGCCGGGGACGGCCGCCCGGACGTTCGCCTGCGCAGCGGACTTGTTCGCCCGCGTGCGGAAGCTGAGGTACGAGGGGATCGCGATCGCAAGCAGGATCCCGAGGATGATGATCACGACCAGAAGCTCGATGAGGGTGAAGCCCTCGTCGCGCCGCACCTGGCCGAGTCGGTGCGTAAGCCTTGCAGACATGCAGAGTCCTCCTTGAGGTGCGCAGATGGCCTGCCGGCTCTATCGGCGGCCGCATGCACCCCGGCGCACCCCCCGAAAAGGTGAAGTCCGGGCGGCGGGGCGACTGGCCCTCGGAGGCCCTCAAGTCGGCGAATGGCGCTGCCGATAGCGAGCGCAGCGGCAATGGCGGACACTCTGTACTCGATCGACGATCTGCTCGAGCAGATGGTGGCGCGGAACGCGTCCGATCTGCACGTGACGGTCGGCGCGCACCCGGCCATCCGCGTGCGCGGGAAGCTCGAGCCGCTCCAGGAGATCGCGCCGCTGACGCCCGACGCGACGCAGCAGCTGCTCTACCGGATCCTCTCGACCGAGCAGCAGAAGCACCTCGAGGTCGACCGCCAGATCGACCTCGCGCACTCGATCCCGGGCCTCGCGCGCTTCCGCGTCAACGTGTACTGGCAGCGCGAGGCGCTCGGCGCCGCGTTCCGCCTGATCCCGACGGAGATCAAGACGCTCGAGGAGCTGGGCATCCCGACGGCGCTCCACGCGCTGACCGACCGGCCGCGCGGCCTCGTGCTCGTCACCGGCCCGACGGGCTCCGGCAAGTCGACGACGCTGGCGGCGCTGATCGACGAGATCAACCGCAAGCGCGCCGAGCACATCCTCACGATCGAGGACCCGATCGAGTTCGTGCACCGCCACAAGCGCTGCGTCGTCAACCAGCGCGAGATCGGCGTCGACGCGACGAGCTTCGCCGAGGCGCTCCGCGCCGCGCTCCGCCAGGACCCGGACGTGATCCTCCTCGGCGAGATGCGGGACCTCGAGACGATCTCGACCGCGCTGACGGCGGCCGAGACCGGCCACCTCGTCTTCGCCACCCTGCACACCCAGAGCGCGCCCGGGACGATCGACCGCGTGATCGACGCCTTCCCGGCGGCGCAGCAGGAGCAGATCCGGATTCAGCTCGCCGCCACGGTCGAGGGCGTCGTCACCCAGGCGCTGCTCCCGACCGCCGACGGCGCCGGCCGTGTCCCGGCCCTCGAGATCCTCTTCCCGGACGACGCGGTGCGGAACCTGATCCGCACGGCGAAGGTCGAGCAGATCTACTCGGTCATGCAGACCGGCACCGCGCGCGGGATGCAGACGATGGAGCAGTCGCTCGCCGACCTGACGCTGCGCGGCGTGATCACCTTCGACACCGCCCTCTCCCGGTCGAGCCGGCCCGAGCAGCTCTGCGGGCTGCTGGAGCGCGCCGGCTTCGCCGTCCCCGGCGCCCAGACCCTGCGAGTGGCGGAGGCTTGACCGTGGACTGGAACGACCGGCACGACGCCGAGCGGCCCGAGACGCCGGCCGACGAGACGCAGGAGCTCACGCCGGAACCGGTCGCGGCTCCCGCGCCCGACCCCGAGCCGGTCGCCCAGGCCGAGCCGGAGCCGGAGTCGGAGCCCGCGTTCGAGCCGGAGCTCGCGTTCGAGGCCGAGCCAGAGGCCGAGGCGGAAGAGAAGACCTCGCTGCTGAAGAAGGAGATCTCCTTCCGGCGCAAGCCGAAGCAGCCGAAGGAGCCGAAGGCGAAGAAGGAAACGCCGCCCAGGGAGAAGGGCTCCGGGCTGAAGAAGGAGATCGGCCTGCCCTCGTTCGGCCGCCGCAAGAAGGGCCCGCTCGACGAGGACCTGGCGCCGGAGCCCGACGAGCAGACGCCGAAGGAGCCGCGCCGGCCGCGGGCGCGCAAGGAGCGCTCGTCCGGCTCGGGCAAGCGCACGAAGCGCCTCGTCGGCCTGAAGATCGGCGGCTCGCAGCTCGCGGCCGCACGCATCGTCAACAACGGGGCGCCCGAGCTGGTGCAGGTCGCGCGCGAGCCGCTTGCCCGCGGGATCGTGGTCGGCGGAGAGCTCCGCGAGCCCGAGCTGCTCGCCGACGAGCTCCGCGCGTTCTTCCGCAAGCACAAGCTGCCGCGGCAGGGCGTGCGCCTCGGCATCGCCAACAACCGCATCGGCGTCCGCATGTTCGAGATCGCGGGCATCAGCGACCCGAAGCAGCTCGAGAACGCGATCCGCTTCCGCGCCCAGGAGGCGCTGCCGATCCCGATCGAGGAGGCGGTGCTCGACTACCACGTCCTCGGCGAGCGGACGGACGACGAGGGCCAGATCGTCCGGAAGATCCTGCTCGTCGTCGCCTACCGCGAGCTGATCGACCGCTACGTCGCCGCCTGCAAGAAGGCGGGCGTGCGGCTTGCAGGGATCGATCTCGAGGCGTTCGCCCTCCTGCGGGCCCTCGGCGAGCCGATGGGCGACGACGCGCCGCCGTCGGACGCCGCGCTCGTCGTCGTGGCGATCGGCCACGACCGCTCGACGTTCGCCGTCTCCGACGGCCGCGTCTGCGAGTTCACGCGCGTGCTCGACTGGGGCGGCGCGACGCTCGACGTCGCGATCGCGCGCGAGCTCCACTGCACGCCCTCGGAGGCGGAGCCGGTCAAGCGGGAGCTGACGCTCGCGGTTCCGAACGTGCCGGACGGGCTGACCCAGGATCAGGCGGACAGTGCTCGCGAGGCCGTTCGGCGCCAGCTGCAGACCTTCGCGCGCGAGCTCGTCTCCTCGCTCCAGTTCTACCAGAACCAGCCCGGATCGCTCGGCATCGGCGAGATCGTGATCACGGGCGGGACCGCGCACCTCGGCGGCGTCGCCGACGAGCTCCAGCGCCTGATCGGCGTGCGCGTCGCCGTGGGCGATCCGCTGCTGCGCGTGAAGCTCGGCAAGAAGCTCCGCGAGGCCGACGAGCAGCTCGGCTCGCTGGCGGTCGCGATCGGACTCGGGATCGAGGACTAGGACATGCGTGCGATCAACCTGCTCCCGAAGGACGACGCCCGCCGCGGCCCGCAGAAGCGCCAGTGGATCGTGCTGGTGCCGGTCGTGCTGGCCGTGCTGCTGACCGCGGTCTTCTCCGCGATGTTCCTGTCGGCGAGCGGCAAGGTGAAGGACAAGGAGGCCCAGCTCGCCCAGCTCCAGGACGAGCTGCACGCGATCCCGACGCCCAACGCGGGCAAGGTCAAGACGCAGTCGGCGCTCGCCGCCGACAAGCAGGCCCGCGTGACGGCGCTCTCCGCCGCGCTCTCCCGTCGCGTCGCGTGGGACCGTGTCTTCCGCGAGCTCTCGCTCGTGCTGCCCAGCGACGTCTGGCTGGCGACCATCTCGGCGAAGGCGCCCGTGCCCTCGTCGGCGGCGATCGCGCCGCCTGCGACGGCCCCGGGCAGCACCACCGCCGCGACCGAGTTCACGCTCGACGGCTTCACCTACTCGCACGCCGCCGTCGCGAGGCTGCTGACCCGCCTGGCGGTCATCCCGGACCTCGTCAACGTCCAGCTCCAGCAGAGCACGCTGACCAAGCTCGGCGCCGCGCAGGCCGTCCACTTCGTGATCGTGGCCGACGTGCGCCGGCCGGGAGGCGGCTCGTGAAGCGCCGGGTCCCACAGTCGGCCGTGATCGCGCTGATCGCGCTCGGGTTCATCCTGGTGGCGCTCGGCGGCTACTTCCTCGTGCTCGGGCCGCAGCGCTCGAAGGCGTCCGACCTGAACAGGCAGATCGCGGACACGAACAGCGCGATCGACGCCGCGCGCGCGCTCACGCTGGAGGCGAAGAAGGGCGCGCAGATCCGCGTCGCCGACGTGTACCGGCTGACGAAGGCGATGCCCGACCAGGTCGACATGGCCGGGATCATCCTCGAGCTGAACCAGGTCGCCGCCGACAGCGGAATCACGTTCGAGAACATCTCGCCCTCGACGACCGGGACGCCGATCTCCGGCTACCTCGCGATCCCGATCACGGTCGAGTTCCAGGGCAACTTCTACGACCTCTCCGACTTCCTCTACCGCCTGCGCAACCTCGTCGACGTCCGGCACGGGACGCTCGACGCGACGGGCCGGCTGTTCGCGATCGACGAGGTCGACTTCGCCGAGGCGCCGCCGCCGCCGGGGTTCCCGCAGATCCGCGCGCACCTCGTGATCGACGCGTTCGTGTACGGCACCGGCACCGCGCCGACCGTGCCCGCGCCGTCGACCGGCGCGACGGGCGCGACCGGCGCGAACGGTGCGACAGGCGCGACCGGTGCGAGCGGCACTGCGACGGCGGGAGCGTAGGGCGATGGCGAAGAAGATCGACCCCAAGGCGAAGGCCAAGCGACAGAAGATCATCGCGGCCGTCGGCGGCGTGATCCTGCTCGGCGTGCTCGCCTTCCAGGTGCCGCGCACGATGAAGATGCTGAACCCGCCGAGCGACAGCTCGTCCAGCTCGAGCAGCGCGCCCGCCACCACGACCTCGTCCACCGCGACGCCGATCGCCGCGCCCTCGCTCGCCGGCGGCAACGCGACGGCAGCTCCGGCCGCGGCGCCCGGCGGCGACGGCCTGACCGATCCCGACTCGCTGCCGACGCCGGCGTCCGGCCAGCTGCTCGCGTTCGGGCTCTTCCGCTCGAAGGATCCGTTCGTGCAGCAGCTCAAGGTCGGCGCGACCGGCGCGAGCGGGCCGGCCGGCGGCGCCGTCCCCTCCGGCCCGACCGGCGCCAAGGGCGCAGCTGCGGTCACGCCGAAGCCCGCCGTCGGGAGCGGTCGCAGCAGCACCCCGAGCAGCAGCGGCAGCAGCTCGAACGCTCCCGCGCCGCCCGCCGCGGCCGCGACGACGGCCGTGATCTCCGTCAACGGCGCGCCGGAGTCGGTGCAGGTCGGCGGCCAGTTCCCGGCCGCGAGCCCGGTGTTCAAGCTCGTCTCGCTGACGAAGACCGGCGCGAAGGTCGCCATCGCCGGCGGCACGCTGCAGAGCGGCGCGGCGAGCGTCACGCTGAAGAAGAACACGCCGGTGACGCTGCTGAACACCGCCGACGGCACGCGCTACGTGCTGCGGCTCGTCTCCGTCTCGTAGCCCGGCGCCGCAGCGCGTACGCTTGGCAGCCGTGACCGTCTGTCCGAGCTGCGGCCAGGACAACCCGGCGGGTGCGCGCTTCTGCAACGCGTGTGCCGCACCGCTCGAACCGGCTCCGGCGGGCGGCCGCGAGGAGCGGAAGGTCGTGACCGTCCTGTTCGCCGACCTCGTCGGCTTCACCGCGCGCTCGGAGCAGCTCGACCCCGAGGACGTGCGCGCGCTGCTCTCGCCCTACCACGCGCACCTGCGCGGCGAGCTCGAGCGTTTCGGGGGCACCGTCGAGAAGTTCATCGGCGACGCCGTGATGGCGCTCTTCGGCGCGCCGGTCGCCCACGAGGACGACCCGGAGCGTGCCGTGCGCGCTGCGCTCGCGATCCGCGACTGGGCGAACGAGCAGCAGCAGCTCCAGGTGCGGATCGCCGTGAACACGGGCGAGGCGCTCGTCTCGCTCGGCGCCAGCGCCGCCGAGGGCGAGGGCATGGCCGCGGGCGACGTCGTCAACACGGCCGCGCGGCTGCAGTCGGCGGCGCCGGTCAACGGCGTGCTCGTCGGCGAGACGACCTACCGCGCCACACGGCAGGCGATCGAGTACCGCGAGGCCGACCCGGTCGAGGCGAAGGGCAAGTCGGAGCCGATCGCCGTCTGGGAGGCGCTCGGCGCTCGCTCGCGCGTCGGCGTCGACCTGCCGCAGGCACGCTCCCCGCTCGTCGGCCGCGAGCGTGAGCTCGACCTGCTTCGCGACGCGCTCGACCGCGCGCGGCGCCAGCGGCAGCTCCAGCTCGTCACGCTCGTCGGCGTCCCCGGCATCGGCAAGTCGCGGCTCGTCCAGGAGCTCTTCGCGCTCGTCGAGGCGGAGCCGGACTTCACGACGTGGCGGCAGGGCCGCTCGCTGCCGTACGGCGAGGGCGTCAGCTTCTGGGCGCTGGCGGAGATCGTGAAGGGACAGGCCGGCATCCTGGAGTCGGACTCGCAGGCCGAGGTCGAGGCGAAGCTGCGCGCGGCCGTCGGCGCGGTCGCTGCCGAAGCGGGCGAGGCCGAATGGGTGGCGGCACGCCTCCGCGGCCTGGTCGGGCTGGCGGCCGGCGACGACGAGGTGCCGCAGAGCGAGAACTTCTCGGCCTGGCGCACCTACCTCGAGGCGCTCGCGGACGAACGG
Source organism: Gaiellaceae bacterium (assembly GCA_035688325.1). Lineage (GTDB taxonomy): Bacteria > Actinomycetota > Thermoleophilia > Gaiellales > Gaiellaceae > AC-32. The sequence continues at coordinate 12,165 of DASSMZ010000144.1, read as the reverse complement.
CCGCTCGTGCTCGTGTTCGAGGATCTCCACTGGGCCGACGACGGGCTGCTGGACTTCGTCGACGAGCTCGTCGAGTGGGCGCGATCGGCGCCGGTTCTGGTTCTTTGCACGGCGCGGCCGGAGCTGCTCGAACGCCGGCCGGGCTGGGGCGGAGGGAAGGCGAACGCGACGACCGTCTCGCTCCCGCCGCTCGACGACGACGACACGGCGCGGCTGCTGTCGGCGCTGCTCGAGACGCCCGTGCTCGCGGCGGAGACGCAATCGGAGGTGCTCGTCCGCGCGGCCGGCAACCCGCTCTACGCCGAGCAGTACGCCCGGATGCTCGCCGAGCGGGGGTCGGCTCGAGAGCTCCTGCTGCCGGAGACAATCCAGGGAATCATCGCCGCGCGGCTCGACGTGCTCTCCGAGGGCGAGAAGGCGTTGCTGCAGGACGCGGCCGTCGTCGGCAAGGTCTTCTGGCTCGGCTCCGTGTGCGCCATCGGCGGCGTCGGGCGGAGCGATGCGGAGGAGGCGCTGCTGCGGCTCGAGCGCAAGGAGCTCGTCCAGCGGGCACGGCGCTCGTCGGTCGACGGCGAGACCGAATACGCCTTCCGGCACCTGCTCGTCCGCGACGTCGCCTACGGGCAGATCCCTCGCGCGGCCCGGGCGGCTCGCCATCGCGACGCCGCGGCGTGGGTCGAGGCGATCGGGCGGCCAGAGGACCACGCCGAGATGCTCGCGTCGCACTACCTCAGCGCGCTCGAGTACTCGCGGGCGGCCGGCGCGGACGACGCCTCGCTCGCGGCGCGGGCGCGGCCGGTGCTGCGCGACGCAGGCGAACGGGCGGCGGCGCTGAACGCCTGGCCGGCCGCCGCGAGGTTCTTCTCCGAGGCGCTCGCGCTGTGGCCGGAAGACGATTCCGAACGGCCGTACGTCGAGTTCCGCTGCGGCGAGGCCAGGGTGAACGCCGACGGGAGCGGCCTCGAGCTCGTCAAGAGCGGCGTCGAAGGCATCGAGGCCGCCGGGGATGCCGAGGAGGCGGCCAGGGCGGCGGTTGCGCTCGCGCGAATCGCCTGGTGGCTGGAAAGGGACTGGGACACGCACGACGCCGCGCTCGAGCGGGCGCTTGCGCTCGTCGGCGATCGACCGGACTCGTCGGCGCGCGTGGCCGCGCTGGCCCAGCGGGCGGCCGGGATGAACATCCGCGGCGAGACGGGAGCGGCCGTCGCGCTCGTCGAAGAGGCGCTGTCGGCGGCCGAGCGGCTCGGGCTCGATGCGCGGCGCGTGCGCCTGCTCGACCTCCGCGGAACCTGTCGACTCGGGCTCGGGGACGAAGGTGGGTTCGCCGACCTGGAGGAGGCCGTGGAGCTGGCGACGCGGATCCGCGCGTACTACGACCTGCTCAACGCGCTGAACAACCGGGCGACGAAGGAGGTCGCGCTCGGCAGGCTCGACGCCGCCCGCGCCACGTTCGCTCAGATGCAGGAGAACCTTGTCAACGACCCGAACTTCGGGCATCGCCGCTGGCTCGTGGCCGTTGCCGTCGAGCTGGACTTCGAGACCGGGGCGTGGGACGCGGCGGAACGTGAAGCCGACGTCTGGTTCGCGGAGTCGGCTGCCGGCGGCACCCACATCCTCGAGACGCTCGTGCGCGCCTTTCACTCGCTGCTCCTGGTCGCGCGCGGCGACGGCGAGGCGGCGCTGCGGGAGGCCGAGCTCGCGGTCTCGCCATCGCCTCGAGAGGGAATGGCCAGCCAGGTCGAGGCACACGTGTCGCTGGCCTACCTCGAGCTCGGGCGGCCCGACGAGGCGGGCGTTCTGCTCGAGCAGGTGCTCGCGCTCGGCGAGGCCATGCCGAAGGTGCTGAACGACTCCGCCATCGTCAGCGCGGCCGTGGTCGCCAACGATCTCGGCCGCGCGGACGAGTACCGGCGGTTGCTCGAACCGGCGCCGGAGACGCCATGGGTCCGGTCCGGGCTCGCGATCTGCCGCGGCGAGCTGGCGGAGGCGGCCGCGGTGCTGGCGCGGATCGGCTACCGCCCCGGCGAGGCCCTGGTCAGGCTCCGACTCGCCGGACGTCTCGTCGAAGCGGGCCGGCGAGCGGAGGCGGACCTCGAGCTGCAGCGCTCGCTCGCCTTCTGGCGCGAGGTCGGCGCGACGCGCTACGTACGCGAGGGCGAGGCGCTTCTCGCGGCTTCCGCCTGAACGAAGCTCGCGTCGTGGCCGCGCTGGTTGGCGGCCGCGACCTCGTCCTCGTCGAGGGCGCCGATCCGCTGCAGGAGCTCGAACTCGTCGCGGAGGTGCGTGCGCATCATCTCGGGGCCGTCCGTCGCGATCGTGAACGGGACGGCGTGGTCGACGAACGCGCGGAACGTCTCGCGGACGGCCTCCTCGCCGCTCAGCGCGCGCGTGAGCAGGTTCGACGTCGGGCAGATCTCCAGCACGATCTCCTGCTCGCGCAGCGCGGCCATCAGCTCCGGGTGGTGCGCGGCGAGGATGCCGTGGCCGATGCGGTCGGGCCGCAGGTGCTCGACCACCTCGCCGATCTCGGCCTCGCCGTGCTCCTCGCCTTCCTCGCCGACGTGGATCGTCACGCCGAGGCCCGCCGCCCGCGCCTCGTCGACGAGCGGCGCCAGGTCGCGGTACGGGTAGCGCGCACCGCCGGGCCGCGGGCCGGCGATGTCGACGCCGACGATTCCGCGCGGCGCGTAGCGGATCGCCTTCTCGACGATGATCGAGTTCTGCCGCTCGTCGAAGGTGCGGTCCATCATCAGGATCAGCCCGGCGCGGACGAGCGGGTACTCCAGGCTCGCGCGGTCGAGCCCGCGGGTCGCGGCCATGATGATGTGGTCGAGGTCGCGCTCGCCGCCGCGGTTGCGCTTCATCGGGTTGAACCGGAGCTCGAGCGTGGTGATGTTCTGCGAGCGGTAGGCGCCGCCGATCGCCGCATGCACGGACGTCTCGACCGCGAGCGGGCTCGACTGGATCAGCTCCGTCCAGTGGTAGATGTCGTTCAGCGCGTCGAGCGAGTCGACGCGGCGCGGGTCGGCGATCGTGACGAGCCGGTCGAACTCCCAGTAGTCCTTCACCGGGAGCGCGATGCCCTGCTCGTGGGCGAGGCTCCACATGATGTCGGAGGCGACCGACGCGCCGAGGTGTGTGTGGAGCTCGGCGAGGCGGCCGTCGACCATGGCGCGAGTCTAGAGGCGGCGGGCCCGGCCGAGGGCGAGCCACCAGCGCCCGGCGAGGAGCTGCAGCGACGCGACCGCGACGAGCGGCAGCGCGAGCAGCGCCGGCAGGGCGACGTCGAAGACCGCGACCGCGAGTGGCTTGACGAAGGGCTTCTCGGAGTTCGCGTAGACCGCGAGCGCGGCGAGCACGGCGACGCCGGCGACGAAGAGCACGTCGCCGTGCGGGGTCAGGAGCAGCCACAGCCCCCAGGCGGCGGCGACGGCGCCGGCGAGCATCAGCAGGAGCACGAGCGGCAGCACGCCGGGCGTCATCCGGGCGGGCTTGAGGAAGCGCTGCTTCGAGACCCGCATCAGCTTGAGGTAGCGGGCGTCCGGCTCGGCGAGCTGACCGGCGACGGCGTCGAACGCCCACTCCTGCTCGCCGATCGGTGTGCCGAGGGAGGCCAGTGCGGTGCGCGTGGGGAGGATGCGGCCGGCGAGCCGGTAGGCGTCGGCCATCAGCGACCACGCCTCGACCTCGCAGAAGGCGTCGAGGTCGGTGCGCACCTCGGCGTGCGCCCGCTGGACGTTCTCCGCGACGCCGAACTCCGCCGTCGGCAGCTGCGCCTCGTCCGTCGAGGCCTCGCCCGCGACCGGCATCGTCCGGGCCGGCAGGCCGGTCTGCAGGTGCATGAAGCCGACGCTGTCGCCGCGGTCGAGCAGCTCGAGCAGCCGCTGCTCGCGCTCGGCGTCGCCGTAGATCGAGACGACGCGGCCGAGCACCGCCGGCAGCCGTCCCGACGGGCGCTTGACGTCCGGCATCTGCCCGGACCCGTCGCTGATCACGAGGTGCGTGCAGCCGCGGTCGTCGAGCCCTTCGACGCCCTGGTTGTCGTGCACGCCGCCGTCGATCAGCTCCACCACCCAGCCCTTGTCCTTGTAGAGCCCGGCCACCTGCATCGGCGGGAAGCCGCCCGGGAAGCACGCCGACGCGACGACGGCGCTGCCGAGCGGGAAGTCGCGGCACGAGGGGGGCAGGTCGTCCCAGGCGGTGCGCGGCAGGATCGTGTTCTTGTCGACGTCCTCCCGTGCGGCCACGTTCACCATGCCCTGTCGCGGCGGCTCGCCCATGTACATCGCCTCGAAGCGCCAGTTGTGGCCGGTGTTCACCGTCGTCGCCTCGATCAGCAGGATCGGGACGGGCGCGTTGCGGCTCGCGTTCTCGACGTCCGGGTCGAAGCGTCCCTCGTGCCCCTTCGGCGCGATCAGCAGGTCGCGCATCCGGATCCGGCCGCTCGGCTTCGGCCGGTCGCCCCAGGCCCTGGCGTAGAAGCGCCGCTCGTAGAGCTCGCCGACGCGGTCGGTGCGGGTGTAGCTCGGCAGCGCCATCCGGAAGTTCTCGAGCGGGTTCGCCCAGCCGGAGCCGCGCACGTTGGTCGCCGCCGCCTCGCGGTACTCGCGCTCGACCGCGCGCACGAGCTCGACGTAGTCCGCGTCGCCGATCTCCGCGTCCGCCTTCGACTCGAGCAGGTTCTTGACGTGCAGGTAGTAGAGCGCGCCCACGATCGAGCCGCCCGACACGGTCGAGATCACCTCGACGCGGCGGACCAGGCCGAGCTCGGCGAGGCGCGCGAGCACGCCGATGTGGAAGAAGGCCGCGCGGTGGCCGCCCCCGGAGAGGGCGAGGCCGAGCTTCGGCTGCACGTGCTGCTCGGTCACTGGCGGCCGGCTCACCATGGCACCGGTTCGGCGAGCGGTCAATGCAGCGCGTGGCCGTACGTTTTGACCCACATGGGTCATGGACAGCATGACGGCCAGGATGAGAGGCTCGGCGAGGCTCGGACGGTCAAGGTATGCCCATACCTTCCCCCCGGTTCTCGGCGTGAGGCGGGCGCCAGGATCCTCGTGCCGGACGGGCTCCCTTCCTACCGGCCGCCCGCGGCGGGGCGGCCGGTAGGCCTCCATCTCGAACCGCATCACACGTGAACCACGACGTGAACCACGACGAATTCAACGGCCTCGACTTCGCCACCGCCGTGAACGACCTCGCGGCGCCGGCGTACGTGATCGACCGCGAAGGGCGCTTCCGCTGGGTCAACCAGGCCTACGTCGAGATCTTCGGCGACCGCCGCGGCCACCCGTTCGTCGACTACGTCGCTCCGGAGCACCGGCAGAAGGCGCGCACCAACTTCGCCCGCAAGGTCGTCGGCAAGACGACGACGATCTTCGACCTCAACGTGCTCGACAGCGAGGGCGAGCGTGTGACTCTGCGCATCACCTCGGCGCCCCTGCGCCAGGAGGGGAAGATCATCGGGATCTTCGGCATCGGCATCCCCCTGCCGCAGGCCTCCGTGCCGGCGCGCTCGGTGCTCGACGAGCTGACGCCGCGCCAGCAGGAGGTGCTGCGGCTGCTCGCGGAGGGCCTCGAGACGCCGGAGATCGCGCAGCGCCTTGGCGTCGCCGAGGAGACGGCGCGGAACCACATCCGCGCGCTGCTGCGGGCGACGGGCGCGCACTCCCGGCTCGAGGCGGTGCTGATGGGCATGCGCCTCGGCGTCGTCGGGACCGACATGACGACGCCGGATCCACCGGATCTCGACTCCGGCTCGGGCGGCTGACCGACGCCGCGAGCCCCACGGTCGGCGCCTGACGCGGCGGCGGGTCGCACCCGCCGTCAGAATCGACGGTCGATGAAGGTCGGCATCGTCGTCCCCTACTCGTGGTCCTACTGGGGCGGAGTGATCGAGCATGCAGAGCTCCAGGCCGAGTCGCTGCGGAAGCTCGGGATCGAGACGCGCACGATCATCGGCCACGACCCGTCCGGCAGCTTCACGCGCGTGCTGCACCCGCGGCACGGGCGCCACGGACGGCCGCCGGCGGACGTGATTCCGGTCGGGCGCTCGGTGATCGTTCCGGCCAACCGTGCGCTGCCGAACATCGTGCTCAGCCCCGGGGCGGTGCCGAGGGTGAAGCGAGCGCTCGACCGCGAGCGCTTCGACGTGCTCCACCTGCACGAGCCGATGACGCCGATCGTCTGCACGGCGGCGCTCTCCTGGGCGCGCGTCCCGGTCGTGGCCACCTTCCACGCCTCCGGCGGCCTCGGCTGGCTGCACGCCGGCAAGCCGATGTGGGGCTTCCTGATCGATCGGATCGACCGGCGAATCGCGGTCTCGCCGGCCGCACGCGAGTCGGCCTCGCGCTGGTTTCCGGGCGACTACCAGGTGATCCCGAACGGCGTGCTGATCCCGGAGCGCGCGGACGCCGGCGGCCGTGAGAACCGGATCGTGTTCGTCGGCCGCCACGACCCGCGCAAGGGGCTGCCTGTGCTCCTGCGCGCGTGGCCGGCGATCCACGAGCGGACGGGCGCCCGGCTGCGCATCGTCGGCGCCGACCCGCTGATGGTGCGGCTCGCCGAGCAGCGTGCCGGGACGAACGGGGCGGGCGTCGACGCGCTCGGGTTCCTGCCGCAGGAGGAGCTGACCGGGGAGCTGCAGAGCGCGAAGGCGCTCGTCGCGCCGTCGCTCGGCGGCGAGAGCTTCGGGATGGTGCTGACGCGACCGTTCGCATGCGCCACTCCCGTGGTTGCGTCCGACATCGACGGGTACCGTCAGGTCATGACCGACGAGACGGGCGTACTCGTCCCGCCGGGGGAGCCGGGAGCGCTGGCGGATGCCGTGGTCGAGCTGCTCGACGACGAGCCGCGCCGCCAGGCCATGGGCACGGCGGCCCGCCGGATCGCGGAGGAGCGCTACTCCTGGGACGAGATCGGGCGACGGTTGGCGTCGATCTACCAGGAGCTGGCGTGAACGTCCGCATCCCGGGCTCGCCGTGGGTGCGGGTCGTCGCCGTCGTCGCCGGGGCCGCGGGCGTCGGCGCGCTCCTGTGGTGGCGTGGCCCCGACTGGGGCACCGTCTGGCACGCGTTCGACGCCGTCAAGTGGTACTGGGTCGTCGCGGCGATCGGGCTGAACCTGCTGTCGGTGATCGTGCGCGCGCTCGCCTGGAGCACGGTGATCAAGCAGGCGGTGCCGCCACCGCATCCGCGCTTCGGGCTCGTTTTCTCGGCGTTCTCGGTCGGGCTGTTCGCGAACGCCGTGCTGCCGGGTCGCATCGGCGAGCTGGCGCGGGTGGCCGTGCTGACGAGAAAGATGCGGCTGCAGGGCCAGGGCAACGGGACGTGGGCGGCGCTCGTCGGAACCGTCTTCGCCCACCGGCTGTTCGACCTCGTCCCGACGGCGTTCCTGATCCTGTACGTCCTGGCCACCGCCAAGATCCCGCACTGGGCGATCGCGAGCCTCGTGATCGTCGGCTGCGTCGGGTTCGGCCTGTTCGCTTTCGCGTTCGCCAGTGCGCGGCGCCATCACCAGTCCGTGCTCGAGACTGCGGGCCCGATCCGGCGGCTCGTCGAGATGGGGCGGCACGGGCTCGCCGTGCTGCATGCGCCCGGCCCGGCGGCGCTCGCCGCCTTCTTCCAGTGCTGCGGCTGGGTCTGCCAGCTGTTCGCCGTCTACCTCGCGATGCGGGCGTTCGACATCCATGCGCCGGTGCCGGCCGCCGCGCTCGTGCTGCTGCTGATGAACGTCGCGACGCTCTTCCCGCTCTGGCCGGGGAACATCGGCCTCCTGCAGGCGGCGATCGCGCTGCCGCTCCGCTCCTACGGCGTGCCCACCGCCAAGGGCGTCGCGTTCGGCTTCGGGCTGCAGGCGATCGAGGCGTCGGTCGGGGTCGGCGTCGGCCTGATGTTCCTCGCGCGCGAGGGCCTCTCGTTCGCGATGCTGCGGCGGATGCCCGGCGCCTCGCAGGCCGAGGTGCCGCTCGAGGACGAGGAAGACGCCGCGCTCGAGGCGCTGGACGGGTCGCGTGACCCCGCTCGCCTCGCCGGCTAGCCTCAAGCAGGTCCTCTCGGCGCGCGAGGCCGCGGCCGCGCTGGCCCACGGATTCCGGCGCGCCGGCGTCGCCGCCGAGGAGCTGCCGCTCGCCGACGGCGGCGAGGGGACGGCGGAGGTGCTCGGCGCGGAGGTCGTGCGGGTCGAGCGCGTGCACGACGCGTTCGGGCGCGAGCGCGCGGCGCCCGTGCGGGCGCTGCCGGACGGGACGATCGTGGTCGAGAGCGCGGACGCGATCCCGCTCGACCCGGCGCGGCTCGACGTCCGCGCAGCCTCGAGCCGCGGCCTCGGCGAGCTGATCGCGAGCGTCGGCGAGTGCCCGCGCCTCCTCGTCTGCCTCGGCGGCACCGCGACGATGGACGCCGGCGACGGCCTGCTCGAGGTGGTCGACTCGCTGCCGGCGCCGACGACCGTCCTCTACGACACGCGCGCGACGCTCGCCGAGGCGCCGCGCCTGTTCGGCCCGCAGAAGGGCGCGCTGCTGGACGACGTCACGGAGCTCGAGGCGCGGTTCGCCGACCACCACCAGTCGTTCGCGAAGCTGCCGGGCGCCGGCGCCGCCGGCGGGCTCGGCGCGGCGCTGGCGTCGCTCGGCGCGGAGCTCCTGCCGGGCGCCGCCCACGTGCTCGAGGCGATCGGCTTCCGCGAGCGGGCCGCAGGCGCCGAGCTCGTGGTGACCGGCGAGGGCACGGTCGACCTGACGACGTTCGAGGGCAAGGCGCCGGGCGAGGCCGTTCGCATCTGCGCGGAGCTGGGCGTCCGCTGCGTCCTGTTCGGCGGCCGCGTCGAGGACGGCGTCGAGGCGCTGCCGCTCAGCGGCGACCCGAGCCGGGCAGCCCTCGACCTCGAGGAGCTAGGAAGCCGCCTCGGCCTCGGCCGCGCGTAGCCGTTTCGCCATCACCTGCAGGAGCGGCCACGCAACGCGAGGGTCGGTCTCGACGAGCGGCCGGAAGTCCCAGAAGGTGAGGCTCCAGCACCTGAGCTCGGAGGCGGCGTGGATCGTCGCCGTGCGCTCGCCGCGGTCGATCATCGCGACGTCGCCGAAGTAGTCGCCTGCGCCGAGCCGGCCGTGCTCCTGCCCGTGGACGGTGACGACCGCCTCGCCGCTCTCGATGACGAAGAACCGGCCCCCGCCGCCAGTCTCGCCCTCGACGGCGACGTCGTCGCCTTCGGCGAACGTGCGCTCCTTGAAGGAGCTGCTGAGCTGCTGGAGCTCCTTCGGCCGCAGCTCGGTGAAGAGCGGGACACGCTGCAGCAACTCGACGGAAGGCCCGGCCACGCGCGGATGCTAACCGGCGCAGCCGGGCCCTGCCAATCGGTGCCGGCGGCTAGAGGCGCCGGCCGCGGCTGAACGCCGGTCCGTACATGTACGGCCCCGCCTGCGCGCGCGTGATGAACGCGCGGATGATCGTGCCGTGCGGCAGCGTGAGGTACCTCGCTCCGAGCGAGTTGTAGAGGCGCGCCGTCGCCTTGAGGTGCGTCAGCCTGAGAGACGTGAACGAGTGCCACCTGTGCGTGCGCTTGTTGAAGCGCTGCAGGAGCACGCGGCGTCCCACGAGCTTCACGTCGGCGCGGACGCCGACCTGGATCCGCGAGCGGCCGACCTGCTTGATGCCGAGCAGCGGCGTCACGTTCACGAGGTGCGCGTTGCTCGGGACGTTGTGCCAGACGGCGCGGTACAGCGTCGTCCGCCGCGGCTTCACCGTCGCCAGGAAGAACTGGTTCTTGGTGGCGACCTGCGCGACGTCCGTCCACGTCGAGCTCCCGCGCGGGAGCGCCTGGACGGTCACGGCCTCGCCCGTCGCGCCGAGCTGTGAGATCTGGCCCTTGATCGTCACGGTCGAGGTGATGGGCACCTTCTGGAAGTTCGTCCGCATCAGCGTCGTGCGCGTCGCGGCGACCTGGACGGTGCCGTGCTGCGCCGGCTTGAACGCGCCGTGGTACGCGTAGGCGCCGCCGTTCACGAACGTGTACGACCAGCTCTGGCCGGGCGCGAGCACCGGCGACGACCACGAGCCGTCGTCGGCGACGACCTGGCGGTTGACGGAGTCGTCGTTCCTCCACGTGACGGTGTCACCGTTCTGGATCGAGATCTGCGGCGGAAAGCCGCTCGGCTTGATCGAGACGGTGGTGTCATTCGCGACCGCCGGAGCCGCAGCCACCAACCCGAAGGCAAGCAGCACCAGGACAACCAGCTTCTTCATCTCATTTCCCCCTAAAGATCGCTTTACGACCTATCCTCTCGGTCGCGTATCACCACGACTTGAAAGTCGTAAACGCTTCAGACGGTCGAGACGCCGAGCCGCGAGCCGATCACGGCCTCGGCCGCCTGCGCGCTCGCAGCGTGCCCGGTGACGGCGGGCAGGAAGTCGTCCCGGTCGAGCGCGAGCAGGTCGACGTCCGTCGCCGCCCGCACCGTCGCCGTGCGCGGCACGTCGCGCAGGAGCGCGATCTCGCCGAAGTACGAGCGCGGGCCCTCACGCCGCGGCGGCTGCCCGTCGAGCACGACCTCGATCTCGCCTGCGTCGACGACGTAGAAGCGGTCGCCGTGGTCGCCGACGCGGATGATCTCGTCGCCCTCGCGCGCGTGGACGGGGGTCAGCCTCGAGGCGAGCTGCTCGAGCACCGGCGGCGAGAGCGGCGCGAAGATCGGGATCTTCTGGAGCAGCTCGAGCCGATGTGGCTCGGCCGGCTCCGCGTCGAACCGCGCGAGGCTCGCGTGCGTGAGCGTCGCGAGCACCGGCAGCAGGGCGCCGACGACCACGAGCGTCCAGCGGACGCCGAACTGGTGCACGAGCACCGGCGCGAGCACGGCGCCGATCGCGATCGTCCCGTAGATGAGGCTGTGGAGCACGCCGAAGACCCGGGCCAGGACGTCGCTCGGCGTCCCGCGCTGCAGGATGGTGAAGCCGCTGACGTCGCAGATGATGTTCGCGAACCCGATCAGCCCGAATGCGAGCAGCGCGATGCCGGTTCGGGGCACGCCGCCAAGGAGTAGGAGCGGCCCGCCGGTGCCGGCGACCGCGATCCCGAACGTCGTCGCGAGGCGGCGGTGGCCGACCAGGGCGAGCGAGACGAGGCCGCCGATGACCCCGCCCACGCCCACGGCCGCGTTGAGGTAGCCGACCGCGCTCGCGCCGAGGTCGAGCAGGTCGAAGGCGGCGACGGCGATCAGGACGCCGAACGCGCCGTTGACCAGCGTCTGCGCCGAGAAGAGCCCGACGACGAGGCGTAGACGGCTGTCGCGCGCGATCGCCCGGAAGCCGGCCGTCGCCTCCTCGAGCAGGTGCGGGCGCTCGTGCGTGAGCGGGGGCTCGGCCGCGCGCAGGAGCGGCGTGAGCATGAGCGCCGACCAGAGGAAGCACACGGCCGTGACCGCGAAGACGACCCAGACGTTGGAAACCGCGAGGATCACGCCGCCGAGCGCCGGCCCGACGCAGAAGCCGAGGCTCTCGAGCGTGCTCGAGCTGACGTTCGCGGCGGTCAGCTCCTCGGGTGTCCGGGCCAGTGACGGCAGGATCGCCGACTGCGCCGGCTGGAACGCGGTGCCGATGACCGCGACCAGAGAGGCCAGGACGTAGACGACGGCCGCGGGCGCGTGGGTCACGACGCAGCCGGCCATCACGGCGAGCCCGACCGCGCGCAGCGCGTCCGTCGCCAGCATCACCCGCACGCGCGGGTACCGGTCGCCGAGGATCGCCGCGAGCGGGGACGCGACCGCCGACGGCAGCCAGCGGATCAACCCGACGAGCCCGACCGCCGACGCACCGCCCTGCTCGAACGCGTACACGACCAGCGCGATCGCGTAGGCCCAGCTGCCGATGATCGAGGCGGCCCAGCCGAGCTGCAGCTGGCGCATCGCGCGGTTCCGGTAGACCTCGGCCATCGCGCGCGCGGACTCGCGCACGTGCTCCCGCAACCGCTTCACCGTCGGAGAATGGCAGGGCGCGTTGCGTTTTTGAAGACGCCGTGGAAGATTTCGGACAGGAACTCCGTCAGGTGATCAGGTTCCGGAAGTTCGAAAGGAGGCACCACGGTGGAGGATCAGAACAAGGGCGCTAACGTCCGCAAGGAGGACGAGGACGTCGAGGGGCACGCTCATAAGAACGCCCCGTCGCAGCACAAGCTGGC
>DASSMZ010000138.1:0-6792 GCA_035688325.1 Gaiellaceae bacterium | reverse complement strand
TGCAGGTTCTCGATCCGACCCTGCGCCTCGATCGTCCGCTCGGCCCGCAGCGCCTCGAGGTAGCCGCTGCGCTCGAGCACGCGCTCGATCACCTCCGGCACCTCCAGGTCGAGCGCGCCGGCCATCAGCGACTGCAGCAGGCCGTGGAACTGCTGGACGGCGCGCAGCGGCGCGGCCGAGATGCCGGCGTCCTCGGCCTGGTCGAGCGCCTCCCAGAGCGAGATCCCGTACGCGTCGGCGTGGGTCTGCAGCCGCGCGAGGCTCGCGTCGCCGATCCCGCGCCTCGGCTTGTTCGCGATCCGCTGCAGCGAGACGGCGTCGTACGGGTTGTCGATCGCCTGCAGGTACGCGACCACGTCCTTCACCTCGGCGCGCTCGTAGAAGCGCGGGCCGCCGATCACCTGGTAGCCGACGCCCTGGCGGACGAGCACGTCCTCGAGCACGCGGCTCTGCGCGTTCGTCCGGTAGAAGACCGCGATCTCGCTGCCGCTGGAGCCCTCCTCCACCAGCCCGGCGATCTCCGCGGCGACGAAGCGCGCCTCCGCGTGCTCGTCCTCGACCTCGAGCACCCGCACCGGCTCGCCCTCGCCGAGCTCCGACCAGAGGTTCTTCGGCTTGCGCTCGCGGTTGTGCTCGATGACGTGGTTCGCGGCCTGGAGGATCGTGTTCGTCGAGCGGTAGTTCTGCTCGAGCGCGATCGTCCGCGTCTCGCCGAAGTCGCGCTCGAACTCGAGGATGTTGCGGATGTCGGCGCCTCTGAACGCGTAGATCGACTGGTCCGGGTCGCCCACCGCGCAGACGTTGCGGTGCTTCTCGGCCAGGAGCTGCAGGAGCCGGTACTGCGCGTGGTTCGTGTCCTGGTACTCGTCGACCAGGATGTAGCGGAAGGCCTTCTGCCAGCGCTCGCGCGCCTCGGGGAAGCGCTCGAGCACCTGGACGGTCAGCATCAGCAGGTCGTCGAAGTCGACGGCGTTCGAGGCGAACAGCCGGCGCTGGTAGAGGTCGTAGACCTCGGCGACGGTCTGGTCGTAGAACGAGGCCACGCGCTCGGCGTACGAGGCCGGCGTGACGAGCTGGTTCTTGGCCGCCGAGATCTGCGCGTGAATGCCGCGGGGCACGAAGCGCTTCGGGTCGCGCTCGAGCTCCTCGAGGCAGGCTTTCGTGAGGCGCACCTGGTCGGCGGAGTCGTAGATGGTGAAGTTCGAGCGGTAGCCGAGGCGCGGCGCCTCGCGGCGCAGGATCCGGCCGCACGCGGCGTGGAAGGTGAGGATCCAGATCGCGCGCGCGATCGGGCCGAGCAGGCCCTCGAGCCGCTCGCGCATCTCGCCTGCGGCCTTGTTCGTGAACGTGATCGCGAGGATCTCGTTCGGCTGGACGCCGCATGCGTTGAGCAGGTGCGCGACCCGGTAGGTCAGCACGCGCGTCTTCCCGGAGCCCGCTCCGGCCACGACGAGAAGCGGCCCCTCGGTTGCGAGGACCGCTTCTCGCTGCGCGGGATTCAGGTCGGCAAGGTACTGCTCGGGCGTCCGTACAGCCACCCGGCGATGCTAGCCGCTCCCTAGGCGCGCGCAGGCCCGCCGATCCGCACTGCCGTCGGCAGCTTCGGGCTCGCGTAGGCCTCCCAGAAGCCGTAGCGCCAGCTCGGGTAGCGCGGCGTCCACCCCAGCTCTCGCCTGGCCTTCGCGTTGGAGGCGCCGCGGGCGGTGGTGCCCATCACGACCGCCGCCTCGCCGGCGGCCAGCCGGGCCAGCCAGACCGGAAAGCGCCGTGGCGGCCCGGCGCCGAGCGCCTCCACGGCCACCGGCAGCCACTCCCGCACCGGCGCCGGGTCGTCGTCGACGACGTTGTAGATCGCCGGCCCGTCGTGCTCGAGCGCGAGCACGGTCGCCGCGGCGGCGTCGTCGAGGTGGATCCAGGAGCTGATGCCCCCTCCGTCGCCGATGATCGGGTACTGGCGCCTGCGGATCGGCTCGATCAGGCCGTCGTTGGCGGCGCCGTAGAACAGGCCATAGCGGAGGATGATCCCGCCGGCCTCGACGACGGCCCGGTCGAGGTACTCCATGGCGGCCCACGACTGCCGTGCATTGGCCGGCGGGTCGGAGTCGAGCGGATCGTCCTCGGTCTTGACCGGGCCGCCCTCCCGCACGTAGCGGAAGGAGGCGAAGCTCTGCGCCACGAACCGTCGCACGCCCGCCTCGCGCGCGGCCGCCAGCAGCGCGTCGGTGCCCTGCGTGCGCAGCGCGTTGGTGCCGGCGAACACCTTGTCGAAGTCGCGGCCCCACGTCGCGTCGGCCAGCGCGGTCGCCTCGTGCACGATCGCGTCGGGCCGCGCCCCGACGACCGCCGTCCGCACGGCGTCCGAGTCGAGCAGGTCGAGCACGACCGGCTCCGCCCCGAGCGCGCGCACACGCTCTGCGTTCCCTGGCGTCTTCACGCTTCCGACCACCTCGTGGCCGTTCTCGATCAGCTGGGGAACGAGCCGGGTGCCGATCGCACCGCTCGCTCCTGCCACGAACACTCGCATCGTCTCGCTCCTTTCGGGTATCCCGTCACGTCGACGGGCTCTCACGGGTCTATCGCTATGACCCGGCGAGACGGAGGAACGTGACGATGACCGAGCGCGACTGGCTGGCCGAACGATTCGAGGAGCACCGCACGCGGCTGCGGGCCGTGGCGTACCGGATGCTCGGCTCGCTGACGGAGGCCGACGACGCCGTGCAGGAGGCCTGGCTGCGACTGAGCCGGACGGACGCCGACGCGATCGAGAACCTCGACGCGTGGCTGACGACGGTCGTGGCGCGCGTGTCGCTGAACATGCTGCGCGCGAGGAAGACGCGGCGGGAGGAGCCGCTCGGCGCGCAGATCCCGGAGCCGATCCTCGACCGCGCCGACGGGATGAACCCGGAGCACGAGGCGCTGCTCGCGGACTCGGTCGGCCTGGCGCTGCTCGTCGTGCTCGAGACGCTGACGCCGGCCGAGCGGCTCGCGTTCGTCCTGCACGACATGTTCGCCGTGCCGTTCGACGAGATCGCGCCGATCGTCAACCGCTCGCCCGACGCCGCACGCCAGCTCGCCAGCCGCGCGCGACGGCGCGTCCAGGGCGAGGGCAAGGTTCCCGACGCCGACCTCGAGACCCAGCGCCGGGTCGTCGACGCGTTCCTGGCTGCCTCCCGCGAGGGCGACTTCGAGCGGTTGCTCGAGGTGCTCGACCCGGACGTCGTCCTGCGGGCCGATCGCGGTGCGGCAGGTCCGTCCCAGGTCATCCGGGGTGCGCGCGCGATCGCCGACCAGGCGCTCTTCTTCTCGCAGCTCGGGCTCGAAATGCGACCCGTGCTGGTCAACGGCGCCGTCGGGATGGTCACGTTCCGGAACGGCGAGCCGTTCTCGCTGGGCGCGGTCACCGTGCACGGCGGGAAGATCGTCGAGCTCGACTTCCTCGCCGACCCGGAACGCCTGCGCGAGCTCGACCTGACCGTCCTCGACTAGCCTCTCGGCAACGACGGAAGGAGGCGACGTGACGGGCAAGGACGCGTTCACCGACGAGGAGTGGGAGGCGATCGCCGAAGGGCCGCCGATCGCGGGCATGTACGTGCTGACGGCGGAGCACGGCGGCAGCTTCCGCGAGAGTTTCGCGCTCGCCAAGGCGTACGCCGAGGCCCGCGAGCAGCACGGCGAGAGCGAGGTTCTGGACGCGGTCGTCGGCGAGAAACCGAAGGTCGACCGGCATCGGTACGGCACGCCGGACGCGCTACGGACCGACGGCGTGGAACGGCTGCGCGAGGCCGTCGGAGCGCTCGAGTCGAAGGGGACGCCGGACGACGTCGAGGCCTACCGGCACTTCGTGCTCGAGCTCGCGCGGCGTGTGGCGGAGGCTCACAAGGAGCACGGCGAGGCGGTGAGCCCCGCCGAGCAGGGCGCGCTCGACACGATCGCGTCTGCGCTCGGCGCGCAGGCGGCCAGCTGAAGGTCCTCGCGACCCGCCGGTACCCGGGGCCGGCCTTCGACGAGCTCGACGAGGTCGAGGTGCTGCCGCTCGCCGAGCTCCGCGAGCCGCGGGACGACGTCGAGGGCCTGGTCGTCGCGAACGAGCCGGTGCCGCTGGAGCTCTTGCCGGCGCTGCGGGTCGTGGCCAACTTCGGCGTCGGGTACGACCGGATCGACGTCGCCGCCTGCGCCGCTCGCGGCGTGGTCGTGACGAACACGCCGGGCGTGCTCGACGCCGCGACCGCCGACCTCGCCTTCGCGTTGATCCTGGCCGCGCGGCGGCAGGTCGTCGAGGGCGACCGTGTCGTCCGCTCGGGCGCCTGGAGCGGCTCGTGGTCGGAGGGCCGGCTGGCGGAGCAGGTGAGTGGCTCGACGCTGGGCGTCGTCGGCCTCGGGCGCATCGGCAGCGCCGTCGCGCGGCGCGCCCGCGGCTTCGACATGCGCGTCCTCTACACGCGCCGGCTGCGCGCCGACAGCGACCTGGGCGAGTGGCGGGAGCTCGACGCGCTGCTGGCGGAAGCGGACGTCGTCTCGCTGCACGTGCCGCTGACGCCCGACACGGACGGGCTGCTCGACGCCCGCCGCCTGGCGCTGCTCCGCGACGGCGCGACGCTCGTGAACACGGCCCGCGGAGAGATCGTCGACGAGGGGGCGCTCGTACGCGAGCTCGTGTCCGGTCGGATCGGCGCCGGCCTGGACGTGTTCGTGCACGAGCCCGCGGTGCCGCCCGAGCTGCTCGACCTGCCGAACGTCGTCCTGACCCCGCACATCGGCAGCGCGACGCGCCAGACCCGCGAGGCGATGACGCGGCTCGCGGTCGACAACCTGCTGGCCGTCGAGCGCGGCGACCCCCCGCTCACGCCGATCGCCGGGTGAGCGGCGAGGACACCCGCAGCCAGCGGGAGCGCATGCTCGCCGGCGACCCCTACGTCGCGAACGACCCCGAGCTGGCCCGGGAGGCGCTCCGCGCGGCCGAGCTGACGAAGGCGTTCAACGACTCGAGCCCGTCCGACCCTGCGGCCCGGCGCCGCATCCTGGCCGAGCTGCTGGGCTCGCTCGGCGACGACACCGAGATCAGGCCGCCGTTCTACTGCGACTACGGCAGCCACACGCACGTCGGCTCGCGGACGTTCGTCAACTTCGGCCTCGTCGCGCTCGACGTGGCGCCGATCCGCGTCGGCGACGACGTCCAGCTGGGCCCATACGTGCAGCTGCTGACCGCGACCCACCCGCTCGACCCGGAGCCGCGTCGGGCGAAGTGGGAGTCTGCCGAGCCGATCACGATCGAGGACAACGTCTGGCTCGGCGGCGGCGTGATCGTCTGCCCCGGGGTCACGATCGGCGCCGACACGGTCGTGGGCGCGGGCGCGGTCGTGACGAAGGATTTGCCGCCCGGCGTCCTCGCCGCCGGCGTGCCGGCGCGGGTCGTGCGACCGCTGAGGTAGCTCCTCGGCCACTTGGCAGCGCCCCTGCGCGGCGGCGATGATTCGCGCCATCGGAACGCGTACGCAGCCCTCGATCGTCGCGCACGCCGACTGGGGCACGTCGCCGACGAAGCGCTGGGTCGCCCTTGCCGAGGCGTCCGGCCCGCTCTTCGAGGCGCACGCCCCTGTCCCCGTCGGCGATCTATCGACGTACCTCGACCGCTTGATCTCACGCGGAGGCGGTGACGGCTGCGTGCTCGCCGGCTTCGACTTCCCGATCGGCGTGCCGGAGGCGTACGCGAAACGGGCCGGCATCGAGTCGTTCCCTGCCGCGCTCGCGGACTTTGCACCCGACTTCTACGAGCCGGCAGACCAGCCGGACGAAATCTCCCTACGACGACCGTTCTACCCACGCCGGCCGGGCACGAGCGCGCAGCGCCACCTGGTCGAGGGCCTCGGCGTGAGGCGAATGGACGAGCTCCTGCGGAGGTGCGATCGCGCCACCGACAGGCGAGCGGCTGCCTCTCCCCTGTTCTGGACGTTGGGGCCCAAGGCCGTAGGGAAGGCGGCGATCGTCGGCTGGCGGGACGTTCTCGCACCAGTCGTTCGCCGCCGGAGGCGCGGCCTCGCGCTCTGGCCGTTCGACGGCGAACTCGACGAGCTCCTCGCAGCGGCGAGCATCGTCGTCGTCGAGACGTACCCGCGCGAGTTCTACGACCACCTCGGCGTCAGCTTCCGGGGCACGTCGAAGGGACGCGTGGAGGCCAGGAGACTGGCCGCCGACTCGCTGCTCCGGTGGGCCACCGCGACGGGCGTCAGGCTGGAACCGAGACTCGAGCGTGAGCTCGTCGCCGGCTTCCCGGGCACCGGCGGCGACGACCGTTTCGACGCCGCCGTCGGCCTGTTCGGGATGCTGAACGTCGTGCTCAAGCGCCGCGGACCGGGCGCGCCAGAAGACCTCGCCGTCCGGTCGGTGGAAGGCTGGATCCTCGGCCTGGGCGGCGGCCCGGGGACTGCGCCGGCAGCCGGGAGCGGGCGCTGGTCGTTCTCGTCGATCGACGACCTCGGGGCGGGGCCGGGGTTCCGGAAGGTGCGCGAGGCGCTCGGGATTCGCGCGTTCGGAGCCAACGTGCTCGTCATCCCGCCAGGCGTCGTCGGGCGGCCGCACTTCCACGAGGAGCAGGACGAGCTGTACTTCGTCCATGCCGGGCGCGCGCGGTTCGCGCTGCCGGGCGAGGCGCGCGAGCTCGGCCCGGGCGGCCTCTGCCACGTCGAGTCGACGACGCCGCGGAAGTTCTCGAACGTGGGCGACGACGACCTCGTCGTCTTCGTGATCGGAGGGAAGGACGGCTACGTCGAGCGCGACGGCAACCTGGTGGACCCG
>DASSMZ010000129.1:0-8975 GCA_035688325.1 Gaiellaceae bacterium | reverse complement strand
CCCGCGCGGCCGAGGAGAGCGGCGTCGCGCGGCGCCGGCGGACGACCGCGCCCGCCGGCGCCTAGCGGGCCTCGCCTACCACGCCGCGAGGGCGCGGGCGAGGTCGAGCGTGGAGAGCACGCCGAGCGGCGTCTTCGCCTTGGCGTCGACGACGATCAGGTGCGTCACGTCGTGCTCGCTCATCAGCTGCGCCGCGTGCTGCAGGGTGTCGTCGGGCCCGATCATCAGCGCCGGGGTCACCGCGGTGCCGCGGGCGCTGAGGTCCTCGAGACGCCCGGGCACGGCCGCCCGCACGAGGTCGAGGTCGGAGACGACGCCCCAGAGGCCGGGCCCCTCGACGTCGTCGTTGTCCTCGCCGTACGCCACGACGGCATGGATCCGGTAGAGCGCCATCATCCGGGCGACGTCACGCAGCGACGTCTCGAGCGGGCACGTCAGCACGCCGGGGTGCATCGCCTCGGCGACGGTGATCTCCGCGAGGTCGCGGGGCGCCTTTCGCTCCAGCATCAGCTCGGTCATCGTGTACCTCCTTTCGGGAGCCACTGTCGCGCGCCCCCCGCGCGCGGGCATCCGGAAAACGACGTAGCGCGGATCCGGCCTCTCCCCGATGGCCGCGCTCCCGGACGCGGCGAGGCTGCGAGAGCCATGACCGCCGAGACCGACACCGAGTACCTGATCACGCTCGACGTCGGGCGGCTCGAGCCCTGCGACCTGTCGGTCGTCGTCGAGGACCACCTCGTGACGGTCGAGGGCGAGGGCGTCGACGAGTCCGTCCAGCTGCCGGTGGACGCCGACGTCGAGTGGCTGCGCGCGCTCTACGAGCCCGGGGTGATCGTGCTCCACGCGCCGAAGCTGCCGCACGCCGAGCACGACCGGCGCACCGTCGAGATCATCAGCAGATCCTAGGCAGCGGGTCGCCGACCAGCATGTCGACGATGCGGCTGCCGCCGAAGGCCGTCCCGAGCACGACCAGGCCGGCCGGCTCCGCGCGAACCTCGCCGACGAGCGCGGCCTCGGCGCCGAGCTCGTGCGCGCGCAGCCGGCGGAGCGCCTCGTCGGACGCTTCCGCGGCGACGACCGCGACGAGCTTGCCCTCGTTCGCGACGTAGAGCGGGTCGATCCCGAGGATCTCGCACGCGCCGACGACCTCGGGCCGCAGCGGCAGCGCCGCCTCCTCGAGCGCGACCGCGAGCCCGGCGTCGCCCGCGAGCTCGTTCAGCGCCGTGGCGAGGCCGCCGCGCGTCGGGTCGCGGAGCCAGCGCACCGCGTCGCCGAGCTCGAGCAGCGCGGCCGCGAGCTCGTGCACCGGCGCCGTGTCGCTGGCGAGCTCGACCTCGAGCTGCAGCTCGCCCCGGGCGATCATGACGGCCATGCCGTGGTCGCCGAGCGTGCCCGAGACGAGCACGCGGTCGCCGGCGCGCACGTTCCCGGCGCCCAGGCGCGCTCCGGCCGCGACGACGCCGATGCCGGCGGTGTTCACGTACAGGCCGTCCGCCTTGCCGCGCTCGACCACCTTCGTGTCACCGGTCGCCACGGCCACGCCCGCCCGCTCGGCGGCACGCGCCATCGACGCCGCGAGCCGCCGCAGCCGCGCCACCTCGAACCCCTCCTCCAGCACGAACGCGGCCGAGAGCGCGATCGGCGACGCGCCCGCGACCGCGAGGTCGTTCACCGTCCCGTTCACGGCCAGCTCGCCGATGTCGCCGCCGGGGAACTCGAGCGGGTGGACGACGTAGGAGTCGGTCGTGAACGCGAGCCGCGAGCCGTTCAGCTCGAGCAGCGCCGCGTCGCCGAGCGGCTCGAGCAGCGGGTTGCCGAGCTCCTCGAGGAAGAGGCCCTCGACGAGCGCGCGCGACGCCTTGCCGCCCGAGCCGTGCGCGAGCGTGACGAGCTCGTCGCGGAGGCGCGACCGCCTTCGCCTCACGCGGGAACGGTCAGGCGGCCGTAGTTGTAGTAGGCCGCGCAGGCGCCCTCGCTCGAGACCATGCACGTCCCGATCGGCCGCTCGGGCGTGCACGCGGTGCCGAAGACGCGGCACTCCCACGGCTTGATCGCGCCGATCAGGACCTCGCCGCACTGGCACGCCTTCGGGTCCTCGACGCGGTCGCCGGGAAGCTCGAAGCGCTGCTCGGCGTCCCACTCGGCGAGCTCGGGCCGGAGCTTGAGCGCGCTCTCGGGGATCCAGCCGAGGCCGCGCCACTCGAACGTGTCGCGCAGCTCCATCGTCTCCTCGAGCGCCGCCAGCGCGCGCGGGTTGCCGTCGCGGCGGACGACGCGCGTGTACTGGTTCTCGACCTCGCAGCGTCCCTCGCGCAGCTGGCGCAGCAGCATCACGACCGCCTGCAGGATGTCGAGCGGCTCGAAGGCGGTCACGACGACCGGCTTGCCGTACTCCTCGGTGATGAAGTCGTACGGCCGCGTGCCGATCACGGTCGAGACGTGGCCGGGCGCGATGAAGCCGTCGAGCCGCAGGCCGGGCGAGTCGAGGATCGCCCGCAGCGGCGGGCCGATCGTGACGTGGTTGCAGAAGGCGCTGAAGTTGCGGATCCGCTCGGTGCGCGCCCGCAGCAGCGTGAGCGCCGTCGCCGGCGCCGTGGTCTCGAACCCGATCGCGAAGAAGACCACCTCGCGGTCGGGATTCGCGTGCGCGAGCTCGAGCGCGTCGAGCGGCGAGTAGACCATCCGGACGTCCGCGCCGCGGGCCTTCGCCTCGAGCAGCGAGCCGCGGCCGCCGGGGACGCGCAGCATGTCGCCGAAGGTGGTGAAGATCACCTCCGGCCGCTCCGCGAGCGCGATCGCGTCGTCGACGCGCCCCATCGGAATCACGCAGACCGGGCAGCCCGGCCCGTGGACGAAGTCGACCTCGTCCGGGACGAGCTGCTCGACGCCGTGCTTGTAGATCGCGTGCGTGTGGCCGCCGCAGACCTCCATCAGCTTGACCTCGCGCCCCGGCTCGGCGAGCGCGGCGAGCTCGTGCGAGAGCTTCTGCGCGAGCCCGCCGTCCCGGAACTCGTCGACGTACTTCAAAGCTTCTCCAGGGCGATCCCGGCGTGGCAGAGCAGGGTGTCGCCCGGCTCGACGTCCTCGACGAGCTCGATGCCGACGCGCTCGCGCCGCCCCTCGACCTCGACCGTCGCGTTGGGCGGCTCCACCTCGACGACCACCGCGGGCACGGCCTCGTCCGAGCACGTGAGACAGCGCGCGTTCACGCGCCCGCGCTCTCGCGGATCTCGCGCAGCTCCTGCTCGTAGGCGTCGCCCATCTGCTCGAGCAGCACGAGCGTCTCGCGCGCCTGCTCCTCGTCGATCCGCGAGAGCGCGAAGCCGACGTGCACGAGCACCCAGTCGTCCACCTGCGCCTCGGGGCAGAGCGCGACGGAGACGTTGCGGCGCACGCCCGAGATCTCGGCCTTGGCGATGCCGGCGTCCGCGTCCACCAGCTCGACGATCTGGGCCGGGATCCCTAGGCACATTGCGCGCTCCTCCTCGCGGCGACGGCCGCCTGGCCGTAGCTTATGCCGCCGTCGTTCGGGGGCACCAGGCGGTGCGACAGGACACGGAAGCCGCGCTCCTCGAGCCGCCGCCGGGTCGAGCCGAGCAGCCGCAGGTTCTGGAACGACCCACCGGAGAGCACGACTGTCCCCGGCCCGCCGGCGCCGGCGCACGCATCGGCCGCGGCGGCCGCGACCGTCTCGTGGAAGCGCGCCGCCACCTCCTCGCGCGGGCGTCCCCGCCGGGCCTCCAAGCAACAGACCGTCACCAGCTCGGTCGCGTCGCCGAACCGCCACGGGTACGGCTCCGCCGGCTGCTCGCCGGCGAGCTGCTCGAGCTCGACCGCGGCCTGGCCCTCGTACGACACGCGCTCGCGCAGGCCGAGCACGGCGGCGACCGCGTCGAACAGACGGCCCATGCCGGAGGCGAGCGGCGGGTGCAGCTTCAGGCTCTCGCGCACCTGCTCCCACGCCGGCCACGGGACCTCGAGCCCGGCCCGGTCGAGCTGGGCGGCCGCGACGCGCCACGGCTCGCGGATCGCCGCCTCGCCGCCCGGCAGCGGGACGGGCTCGAGCCACGCGAGCCGCTCGAACGACACGAGGTCGCAGCGCAGCAGCTCGCCGCCCCAGAGCGTCCCGTCGGTGCCGTAGCCGGTGCCGTCGAACACGAGCGCGAGCGCGGGCCCGGTCTCGCCGTGCTCGGCGAGGCAGGCGGCGGCGTGCGCGTGGTGGTGCTGCACGCCGACGAGCTCGACCTCCTGCTCCAGCGCCCACTTCGTCGCCAGGTACTCGGGGTGCAGGTCGTGCGCGACCAGGTCGGGCTCGATCCGCAGCATCCCGAGGTAGAGGCGCAGGTCGCCGCGGAACGCGCGATACGCCGCCTCCGAGTCGAGGTCGCCGAGGTGCGCGGAGAGGAAGGCCTCGCGCCGGCGCGCGACGCAGAACGTGCTCTTCAGCTCGGCGCCCGCGGCGACGAGCGGCGGCGCGCGGTCGGGCAAGGGCAGCGCCGCGGGCACGTGGCCACGCGAGCGGCGGACGGGGAAGCCGGCGCGCACGACGGAGTCCTCGCAGCGGCGGTGGATCGGGCGGTCGTGCGCGAGAAACGCGTCGGCGATCCCGCCGAGCCGCCGGCGCGCGTCCTCGTCCTCGAACGCGATCGGCTCGTCCGAGACGTTTCCGCTCGTCAGCACGAGCGGCCCGCCGAAGTCGGCGGCGAGCAGGTGGTGGAGCGGCGAGTAGGGCAGCATCAGCCCGAGCCACCGAGTCCCCGGCGCGACCGAATCGGCGACGGGCGCGCCGTGGCGCCGCCGCACCAGCACGACGGGCCGCGCGGGCGAGGCGAGCAGCGCCGCCTCGGCCTTCGAGACCTCGGCGAGCGACTCCGGCTTGCGGGTCAGGACGGCGAGCGGCTTCTCCTCGCGGTGCTTGCGCGCCCGCAGCCGCACGACCGCCTCCTCGCTGCCCGCGTCGCATGCGAGGTGGTAGCCGCCGAGTCCCTTGACGGCGAGGATCCGGCCGGCGCGGAGGAGCGCCACCGCGTCCTCGAGCGCCATGCTCAGCCGCGGCCCGCACGCTGGGCAGCAGGTCGGCTCGGCGTGGAAGCGCCGGTCGGACGGGTCCTCGTACTCGCGGCGGCACTCGGCGCAGAGCTCGAAGCCGGCCATCGTCGTGTGCGCGCGGTCGTACGGAACCGAGCGGACGATCGTGAAGCGCGGCCCGCACTGGGTGCAGTTCACGAACGGGTACCGGTAGCGCCGGTCGGCCGGGTCGAACAGCTCGCGCAGGCACTCGTCGCACGTCGCCACGTCGGCAGGAACCAGCGCGTCGCCCGTGGTCGCGCGGCTCTCGACGATCCGAAATGCGCTCTCCCCGCGCGGCTCGAGCAGCTCCGCCGCGACGTCGTCGACGCGCGCGAGCCCGGGCGCCTCCGCACGCAGGCCGGCCGCGAAGGCAGCCACCGCCGGCTCGGCGCCCTCGACCTCCGCCACCACTCCGTGCCCGTCGTTCAGCACGAAGCCGCCGAGGCCGTGCCGGGTCGCGAGCCCGTAGACGAACGGCCGGAAGCCGACCCCCTGGACGACCCCGGACACGCGGAAGCGGCGTCGCGTCATGCGCGGATTGAATCGCGGAAGGCCACATCTGCAATCCGGGAAGGCACGGATGTAGGGTCGTCGCGACGCCAGCGATGCTCACACCGTGACCCGGGTCATCGAGCCTGCCGCGCTGGAGACGCTCGTCGAGGCACTGCGCGAGCGCGGCTACCGCGTGCTCGGCCCGACGCTGCGGGACGGCGCGATCGTCTACGACGAGCTCGAGTCGGCGGCCGAGCTCCCGGCCGGGTGGACGGACGTCCAGGAGCCGGGGAGCTACCGCGTCGAGCGGCGCGAGGACGAGGCGCGCTTCGGCTACGCGGTCGGCCCGCACTCGTGGAAGGGCTACCTGCTGCCGCCGCGGCTGCGTCTCTGGCAGGCGCGGCTGAACGGCAACGGCCTCGAGGTCGCGGAGGAGCCGCTCGACGAGACGCCGCTCGCATTCCTCGGCGTGCGCTCGTGCGAGCTGCACGCGATCGGCGTCCAGGATCGCGTCTTCGTCGGCGGGCGCGTCCAGGACCGCGACTACGCGGCCCGGCGCGAGGGCGTCTTCCTCGTCGCCGTGAACTGCATCGAGCCCGGCGGCACCTGCTTCTGCGCCTCGATGGGCACCGGGCCGAGGGCGGAGGGCGGCTACGACCTGGCGCTGACGGAGGTGCTCGACGGCGAGCACCGGCTCCTCGCGGAGGCGGGCAGCGAGCGCGGCGCCGAGCTGCTCGCCGAGCTGCCCGGCCGCGACGCCACCGACGGCGACCTCCAGGCGGCGTCGACGGCCGTCGACGCCGCCGCCTCGCGGATGGGTCGGCAGCTCGACGCAACCGATCTGCACGGGCTGCTGCGGCGCAACCTCGAGCACCCGCGCTGGGACGAGGTGGCCGAGCGCTGCCTCACCTGCGGGAACTGCACGATGGCGTGCCCGACCTGCTTCTGCACGACCGTCGAGGACGCGACCGACCTCACCGGCCAGACCGCCGAGCGCCACCGTGTCTGGGACTCGTGCTACTCGGTCGAGTACTCGCACATCCACGGCGGCGCGATCCGGCCGAGCGGCCGTGCCCGCTACCGCCAGTGGTTGACGCACAAGTTCGGCACGTGGCACGACCAGTTCGGCACCTCGGGCTGCGTCGGCTGCGGGCGCTGCATCACGTGGTGCCCGGTCGGGATCGACGTGACCGAGGAGCTGACCGCCATCCGAGCGACCGACGGGGAGGCGAACCATGGAGACGATTGACGCGCTGCTGCGCGAGGTGCCGGTGTTCCGCGGGCTCGAGCCCGCCCAGCTGGAGCTGATCGCCGGCTGCGGCTCGAACGTCCACTTCGACCAGGGCGCGGTGCTCTTCCGCGAGGGCGACGCGGCCGACATCTTCTACCTCGTCCGCCACGGCACCGTCGCGCTCGAGACGTACGTCCCGGCGCGCGGGCCGGCGATGATCGAGACGCTCCAGCCCGGCGAGGTCGTCGGCTGGTCGTGGCTGTTCCCGCCCTACCGCTGGCACTTCGACGCGCGCGCCCTGACCGACCTCCGCGCGACCGCCTTCGACGGCGCCTGCCTGCGCGGCAAGGCCGACGCCGACCCGCGGCTCGGCTACGACCTGATGTCCCGCTTCGCTCAGGTGCTGATCGAGCGCCTGCAATGGACGCGGCTCCGGCTCCTCGACCTCTATGGCCACGACGGCGACTGAGACCCACGCGGCGATGGCGCCACGGCCGTTCCGCGTCGCGCGGCGGGAGCGCGAGACGGCGGACACGTGGACGCTCGAGCTCGAGCCGGTTCAGGGCGACCCGCTCCAGGTCGCGCCCGGGCAGTTCACGATGCTGTACGCGTTCGGCGTCGGCGAGGTGCCGATCTCCGTCTCCGGCGAGCCCGGCGGGCCGCTCGTCCACACGGTTCGCGCGGTCGGCGCGGTGACGGAGGCGATCTGCGCCGCGGGCGAGGAGACGATCCTCGGCGTCCGCGGCCCAATGGGCAATGCCTGGCCGCTCGGGACCGGGGGAGACGTGGTCGTCGTCGCCGGCGGGATCGGGCTCGCGCCGCTGCGCGGGGTCGTCTACGACCTCGTCCGCCGCCGTGACGCGTTCGGCGAGGCGGCGCTCCTCTACGGCGGCCGCACCCCGGCCGACCTGCTCTACCGAGACGAGCTCGAGCGCTGGCGCGAGCCGCTGCAGGTCGACGTCACGGTCGACGCGGCCGAGCCGGGGTGGGAGGGCAAGGTCGGCTTCGTCGCGAAGCTCGTCGGGAGCGCGCGTTTCGACCCGGCGGCCGCCACCGCCTTCGTCTGCGGGCCGGAGATCATGATGCGGACGAGCGCCGAGGCCCTGCTGGAGCGCGGCGTGCCCGCGGAGCGGATCTTCGTCTCGATGGAGCGCAACATGCAGTGCGGGGTCGGGCTGTGCGGCCACTGCCAGCTCGGGCCGACGCTGATCTGCCGCGACGGCCCGGTCTACCGCTGGGACGAGGTCGAGCGGCTGATGGCGGTGCGGGAGCTGTGAGCAAGCCGACGCTGGCCGTCTGGAAGTTCGCCTCCTGCGACGGGTGCCAGCTCTCGCTGCTCGACTGCGAGGACGAGCTGCTCGCGCTCGCGGGCGAGGTCGAGATCGCGTACTTCCTCGAGGCACGGCGCGCGACGGCGGCGGGGCCGTACGACCTCTCGCTCGTCGAGGGATCGGTCACGACCGCGCACGACGCCGAGCGGATCAGGGAGGTGCGCCGCCAGTCGAAGGCGCTGGTCACGATCGGCGCCTGCGCGACCGCCGGCGGGATCCAGGCGTTGAAGAACTTCGCCGACGTGGACGACTTCGTCGCCGCCGTCTACGCGACCCCGGGCTACATCTCGACGCTCGAGACCTCGACGCCGATCTCGGCGCACGTCCCCGTCGACTTCGAGCTGCACGGCTGCCCGATCAACAAGGCGCAGCTGCTCGAGGTGCTGACCGCGTTCCTGCACGGGCGCCGGCCGCAGATCTCCTCGGCGTCGGTCTGCACCGAGTGCAAGCGGCGCGGCACCGTCTGCGTCACGGTCGCGCACGGCACGCCCTGCCTCGGCCCCGTCACCCACGCCGGCTGCGGCGCGATCTGCCCCTTCTACAACCGCGGCTGCTACGGCTGCTTCGGGCCGATGGAGACGCCGAACACCGTCTCGCTGACGAAGCGCCTGCGGACGCTCGGCATGGGCGACGCCGCGGTCGAGCGGGTCTTCCGCACCTTCAACGTCGAGGCGTTCGAGAATGCGCGGGCCAATGGCCGCTAGGACGAAGACGATCCGCACCGACTACCTCGCGCGCGTCGAGGGCGAGGGCGCGATGACCGTCCGCATCGACGGCGGCGAGGTGACGGAGGTGAAGCTCGACATCTACGAGCCGCCGCGCTTCTTCGAGGCCTTCCTCCGCGGCCGCGC
>DASSMZ010000127.1:0-3904 GCA_035688325.1 Gaiellaceae bacterium | reverse complement strand
TTCGCCAGCTCGGTCAGCCGGTTGCGCGCCTGCCACAGCTCCGGGTAGAAGCGCTGCTTGATCAGCCCGCCGAGCAGCTCGACCGGCGTGCCCTGGGTGCCGACGACGCTGTCGCCGATCACGCGCGCGACGACCAGGTAGTGGCGCATCCGCCAGAGCGTGATCCGCTCGTCCCAGCCGATCAGGAGCTCGGCCAGCTGGTAGAGCCGCTCCTGCGAGCGCCCCTGCCGGTAGAGCTCGACCACGTTCAGGCCGGCCTCGCGCAGGCGCGCCTGAAAGGCCTGCCCGAGCTGCGGGGTCACCCGCCGCAGCTCGCGGAAGCCGGGCGAGTCGAAGCCGCTGCCGTGCCCGAGCACCTTGCGGATCGCCTGGTACTCCCAGGGCGAGAGCGCCTCCAGCATCTCCAGCTGGGCGAGCACGTAGTCGAGGCAGAGCTGCGCCCGGCGCAAGAGGCGCTCGGCGCGCTCGAGCTCGCCCCGCTCGAGCAGGCGGGTCGCCTCCTCGGCCTCGTGCCAGGCGAGCTTCAGCCACAGCTCGGAGGCCTGGTGCACGGTCTGGAAGAGCAGCTCGTCGCGGTCGACCTGTTCCTCCGGGGTCTTCTGCAGGGCGAGCAGCTCGTCGGTGCGCAGGTAGCGCTCGTAGTCGCTCGCGCCCTGGCCGGCGAGGAGCGGCTGGCTGTAGTCCTCGGCCTCCGGCTCCACCCGCTGAGCATAGACCGCGACGGCAGTAGGCTCCGCGGGATGGAGCGCCGGCGCCTCGGACGCACGCGGCTCGAGCTCTCGCGAATCGGCCTCGGCTGCGGCAACTTCGGCGGGATCGGCTCGGCCCCGGAGCTGTTCGGCGGCGGCGAGACGCGCGAGCAGGCGTTCGAGCTGATGGACGCCGCCTGGGCGGCGGGGGTGACGTTCTTCGACACCGCCGCGTCCTACGGCGGCGGCCGCAGCGAGCGCTGGGTCGGCGAGTGGCGCGCGGCTCGGCAGGCGCCGGTCGTGCTGAGCACGAAGGTGTACTGGTCGGCCAGCGGCGACCCGGCCGACCGCGGGCTGTCGTACACGCGAATCCTCCGCGAGCTCGAGGGCAGCCTCACCAGGCTCGGGGT
Organism: Gaiellaceae bacterium; assembly: GCA_035688325.1. GTDB lineage: Bacteria > Actinomycetota > Thermoleophilia > Gaiellales > Gaiellaceae > AC-32. The sequence continues at coordinate 2,805 of DASSMZ010000127.1, read as the reverse complement.
CGGCTCCGTCGACATGTACCTGACGCACGAGCCCGATCCTGAGACGCCGATCGAGGAGACGCTGCGCGCCCTCGACGAGCTCGTCGGGGCGGGGAAGGTGCAGGCGATCGGCGCGAGCAACCTCGACGCGCGGCAGCTCGAGGCAGCGCTCGAGACGAGCGAGCGCCTGGGGCTCGCCCGGTTCGAGTGGGTGCAGAACGAGTACAGCCTGCTCCGGCGCGGCGCCGAGACCGACGTCCTGCCGCTGTGCCGGCGCGAAGGGCTCGGCTTCACGCCGTTCAGCCCGCTCGCGGGCGGCTGGCTCACGGGCAAGTACCGCCGCGACGGCGGGTACCCGGCCGGCTCGCGGATGACGCTGCGCCCGGATCCGTATCGCGACCTGGAGACGGACGAGACGTTCGCCGCCGTCGACGCGTTGTCCGCCGCCGCCGCGGCGCGAGGCGTCGAGCCCGCGACGCTGGCCGTCGCGTGGGTGCTCGCGCATCCCGACGTGACCGCGGTCGTCGTCGGCCCCAGACGGCCGGACCAGCTGGCTTCGGCCCTGGGTGCGGCCGACGTGCAGCTCACGCGCGAGGAGCGGGACGGCCTGACGGAGCTCTTCCCGTGAGCGAGCTGCTCGTCCTGGCGCACGACGACGTCGAGCAGCTCCTCCCGATGGAGGATTGCATCGAGCTGATGGCCGGCGTGCTGGCGGATCTCGCCCGTGGCTCCGTCTGGCAGCCGCTCAGGTTCGTGGTGAGGCCGCCCGACGAGCCGAGCCTGATGGGGCTGATGCCGGCGCACCGCTCCCGGCCCGAGCCGGCCTACGGCCTCAAGGTCGTGTGCATCTTTCCCGGCAACCCGGCACGGGGGATCGACGCCCACCAGGGCGGCGTGCTGCTCTTCGACGGCGAGACCGGCGCCCCCCGTGCGCTCCTCGACGCCTCCGCCGTGACCGAGATCCGGACCGCGGCCGTCTCGGCCGTCGCGACGCGTCTGCTGGCCCGCGAGGACGCGCGGGAGCTCGCGATCCTGGGCGCGGGAGTCCAGGCGCGCTCGCACCTCGAGGCGCTGGCGCACGTGAGGTCGTTCAGCCGCGCGCGCGTCTGGAGCAGGACCGCCGAGCACGCGCAGGCCCTCGCCGCAAAGGCCTCCGCGCCGTTCCCGGTCGACGCCGTGGCCGGCCCCGAGGAGGCGGTTCGCGGCGCGGACGTGGTCGTGACGGCCACGTCGTCTCGCGAGCCGCTCGTCGAGCGTGAGTGGCTCGCGCCGGGCGCACACGTGAACGCGATCGGCTCGTCGATCCCGACTGCGCGAGAGCTCGACGCGGACACCGTCGCCGCCGCGGCGCTCTTCGCCGACGCCCGCGAGTCGTTGGTCAACGAGGGCGGCGACTACCTGTTCGCCGTCCGCGAGGCGGGGATCGGGCCCGACCACATCCGGGCCGAGCTCGGCGAGGTCCTGATCGGCGCGCGCGAGGGACGGCGCTCGGCCGACGAGCTCACCGTGTTCAAGTCGCTCGGCCTGGCCGCGGAGGACCTCGCGGCCGCCGAGCTCGTGTACGCCCGGGCCAGAGAGGGCGGACGCGGGGCGGCCGTCCCCTGGTGATTCCGCTCGACGACATCCGCGCCGCGCGCGAGCGGATCTCGGGACGGGTCCTGCGCACGCCGCTCCTCGCGCTCGACAGCGACGCGGGCAGCGAGATCTACCTCAAGCTCGAGAATCTCCAGCCGATCGGCTCGTTCAAGCTCCGCGGCGCGCTGAACGCGGTCTTGCAGGTCGACCCGGTCGAGCTGCGAGCGGGCGTGGTGACGGCGAGCGCCGGGAACATGGGACAGGGCGTGGCCTGGGCGGCGCGCGAGCTCGGCGTCCGCTGCACGGTCGTCGTGCCCGAGCACGCGGCCGAGACAAAGCTGGGCGCGATCGAGCGGCTCGGCGGGCACGTCGTGAAGGTGACGTACGAGCGCTGGTGGCAGACGATCGCCGAGTCGGCGTTCCCGGATGCGCCCGGCGTGTTCGTCCATCCGGTGCAGGACGAGCGCGTGATGGCCGGGAACGGGACGATCGGGCTCGAGATCGTCGAGGACCTGCCGGATGTGGATCGCGTGCTGGTGCCCTTCGGCGGCGGTGGACTGAGCGTGGGAATTGCGAGCGCGGTGAAGGCGCTGCGGCCGGCCACGGAGGTGACCGCCGTCGAGCCGGAGACCGGCGCGGCGCTCACGGCGGCGTTCGCGCACGGGGGGCCGCGCCCTGTCGACTACCGCGCGTCGTTCGTCGACGGGTCGGGCGCGCCTCAGGTCCTCCCCGCGATGTGGTCGCGGGCGAGCGCCGTGCTGGACGGTGCCTGCGCGGTGTCGCTCGACGCGACCGCGGCAGCGCTGCGGTTGCTCGTCTCGCGGGCGCGCGTGGTGGCGGAAGGCGCGGGCGCGCTTGCGCTCGCGGCCGCGCTCGAGGCCGACCGTGGCTCGGAGCAGGTCGTATGCGTCGTCTCCGGCGGGAACATCGACGCCCCGGTGCTGGCGCAGATCCTCGCCGGCAAGACGCCCTAGACGGCCTGCCTGAACCGCATCCGCGGAAGCACCGGTGCGGAGTCAGGGGATTCCCCGTCAACAAGCCGGTTGGACCAGCGTCCAAGTAGAGGTGAAGCAACTGCGCCCGCTCCTCCTCGCCGCCGTCGCGCTGACACTCGCGCTGGTCGTCGTCGCCCTCGTGCCCCAGCTGCTGGGATCGGAGGTGCGGCGGGCGCTCGCCGGGCTGTCGGGCGCGCGGCCGGTCTGGCTCTGGCTCGCGGGCGGCTGCTTCGTGGCCTCGCTCGCCGGGACGGCC
>DASSMZ010000107.1:0-2016 GCA_035688325.1 Gaiellaceae bacterium | reverse complement strand
AGCAGTCCTGCACCGGGGGCGATCAGGTGGAGCGCGATGCGGTTCGGCGGCCAGTACGTCGCGAAGACCTCGCCGATCAGGTTCTTGCGCGGCACCGAGCCCCAGCGCCGCGAGTCGCAGGACTCGCCGCGGTTGTCACCCATGAAGAAGTACTCCCCCTTCGGCACGTGCCAGCTGCCGGTGGTCGAGTCGTGCGCGCGGCGGTCGGGCTTGATGTACGGCTCGTTCAGCCGCTTGCCGTCGATGTAGACGAGCCCGCCGGTGCGCTCGCTGACGGTCTCGCCCGGGAGCCCGATCAGGCGCTTCACGAACGTGCCGCTCGCGCCGCACATCTCCTGGGCCGCGTGCGGCGTGTTGAAGACGACGATCTCGCCGCGGTGCGGGCTGCGGAAGTGGTAGATGAAGCGGTTCGCGAGCACGCGGTCGGAGAGCCGCGCCTCGCAGCCCTGGCCGGGCCGTGCGCAGTGCAGCGTCGGCTCCATCGACGAGCTCGGGATCCGGTACGGGTTCACGACCCAGGCCTTGATCGCAAGCACGATCGCGATCGCGCCGGCGATGGTGACGATCCAGTCGATCGCGATCCGCCACGGCCGCGGCAGGCCCGCGGTCATCCGGTCGAGCGGGTTGCGCGAGTGCCGCTGGCGCCGTTCCGACGACGGCGGCGTCTGCAGCACCGGCGGGTAGCGCGGCGGCGGGTACTCGGTGCGGTAGTCGCCGCCGCCGGAGCCGGAGGTGGGCTCGTCGAAGCCGTCGCCGCTCATGGGGCGCTGCTCCTCAGTCGGCTCTCTTCCTTCCGCCACTCGTCGATTCTCCTGTGATCCCCCGACAGCAGGACCTCGGGCACCCGCCAGCCTCGGAACTCGGACGGACGCGTGTAGTGAGGGTACTCGAGGCCGCCGTCGAGCTCGGCCGAGAAGCTCTCGACGGCGCCGGACTCCTCGGCGAGAGCGCCGGGCAGGCGCCGCGCGATCGCGTCGAGCATCACCATCGCGGGGAGCTCGCCGCCCGAGAGGACGTACGGGCCGATCGAGATCGCGTCGGACGCGAGGTGGATCGCGACCCGCTCGTCGAAGCCCTCGAAGCGCGCGGACAGCAGCGTCAGCCGCTGCTCCCGCGCGAGCTCCTCGACCACGTCCTGCGTCAGCTGCCGGCCCTGCGGCGTCAGCGCGACGACGCGGTGGTCGGGGACGCCGCCGTAGACGGCGTCGAGCGCCGCCGCGACGACGTCCACCCGCAGCACCATGCCCGCGCCGCCGCCGTACGGCTCGTCGTCGACCTGGCCGCCGGTGAGCGGCGTGGAGTCGCGGTAGTTGAGCAGGCGCAGGTCGAGCTCCTCGCCGAGCACGGCGGCGACCGGCCGCTGCTCGGTGAGCCAGGCGAACGCGTGCGGGAGGAGGGTGAAGACGTCGAGCTGCACAGGCGGGGGTCAGAAGCGGTCAGTCAGGGTAGCTGGGGCCTGCGAACCCCTGCGCCACCAGGATTCGGCCTTGCTCGAGGTCCACCTGCAGCACGCAGGCGCCCACGAGCGGCAGGAGCAGGCCGCCCTCCAGCTCCAGCGCGTCGTTCGCGGGGCCGGGGTGCAGCGCGACGACCTTGCCGAGCTCCCGGCCACCGTCCTCGACCGCGTCGAGGCCCACCAGCTGGAACTCGTAGTACTCGTCGTCGCCCGGCGGCGGCAGCTCGTCGCGCGGGACCGCCAGCTCGGCGCCGCGAGGTGCCTCGCGGTCGAGCCTGATCACCGGCCGGCCGCGCGAGCGCTTGGACGCGACGACCTCGGCGGGCTCGCCGTCGACGTGGAGCCTCGCGCCCTTCGCGAACCGCTGCTCGTCCTCGCTCGCGTGCTCGACGAAGAACGAGCCGTCGAGCCCGTGCGGCTTGCCGACGCGGCCGACCTTGACGAGGTCGGTCATCCGCCGAACACGGCGAGCGCCTCTTCGCGCGGCGCGGACACGAGGATGTTCTCGGCGGCGATCTCCTCCGCGCGCGGATGCCCGCTCGCGCGGACGAGCCCGGCTG
>DASSMZ010000078.1:0-4638 GCA_035688325.1 Gaiellaceae bacterium | reverse complement strand
TCCGTTCCCGGCACGAGCGCCACGAACACCCACGCGACCTCGCCCTTCACCTCGTGCGGCACCCCGACGGCGGCGGCCTCGGCGACCGACGGGTGGGCGACGACCGCCGACTCGAGCTCGGCCGGGCCGACTCGCTTGCCCGCGATGTTGAGCGTGTCGTCTGAGCGCCCGTGCAGGAACCAGTAACCGTCCTCGTCGACGGACGCCCAGTCGCCGTGCACCCAGATCCCGGGCAGGCGCCGCCAGTAGGTGTCGAGATACCGCTCGGGGTCACGCCAGAAGCCGCGCGTCATCCCGGGGAACGACTTGCGGCAGACGAGCTCGCCGACCTCGCCGCGCACAGAGCGGCCCTCCGCGTCGACCACGTCCATCGCCATGCCGAGCGCCGGCCCGCCGAGCGAGCACGTCTTGATCGGCGCGGCGACGGTCGGCGAGAGGAAGCAGGCGCCGACCTCCGTGCCGCCGGAGCAGTTGATGATCGGGCAGCGGCCGCCGCCGACGTGCTCGAAGAGCCAGCGGTAGGGCTCGGGGTTCCACGGCTCGCCGGTGGTCACGAGCACGCGGAGCGACGACAGGTCGTGGCGCTCGACGAGCTCGGCGCCGTGCGGGACGAGCGCGCGTACGAGCGTGGGCGAGAGGCCGAGGATCGTCACCCGCTCCTGCTCGACGAGACCCCAGAGCCGGTCGGGGGCGGGCCAGTCCGGCGCGCCTTCGGCGAAGACGATCGTGCAGCCGAGCGCCATCCCGCCGACCACCTCCCACGGGCCCATGATCCAGCCCATGTCGGTGACGAAGTGGATCACGTCGCCGGGCCGAGCGTCCGCCTGGTAGGCGACCTCGCGGGTGATCGAGACGAGGAAGCCGCCCTGCACGTGCAGCACGCCCTTCGGTGCACCGGTCGTGCCCGACGTGTACGTCAGCAGGTACGGGTGCTCGGAGTCGACCTCGAGCGGCTCGAGCCGGCCGGGCGAGTCGGCGACCGCCTCGGCCCAGGTGAGGTCGCGGCCCGGCTGCATCGCCGCGTCGTTGTGGAGCCGCTGCCAGACGACGACGTGCTCGACCGACGGCGACTCCGCCAGCGCCTCGTCGACGAGCGCCTTCATCGGTACCTCGCGCCCGCGGCGGAGCGAGCCGTCGGCGGTGATCACGACCTTCGCCTCGGAGTGCTGCAGCCGGGCCGCGATCGCCGGCGCGGCGAAGCCCGAGAAGATCGGCACCTGCACCGCGCCGAGGTGCGCGCACGCGTGCGACGCGATCGCGACCTCCGGCGACATCGGCAGGAAGATCGCGACGCGGTCGCCGGCCTCGACGCCGAGCGCCGCGAGCGCCTCGGCCAAACGTGTCACCTCGCGCGAGAGCTCACGGTACGAGAGCGAGCGGCGTCGCCCGTCCTCGCTCTGCCAGACGGCCGCCGCCTCGTCCGCGCGCTCGGCGCGCGCCCAGCGGTGGACGCAGTTCCAGGCGATGTTGAGCCTGCCGCCGACGAACCACGTCGCCCACTCGGGGCCGCGCGCCTCGTCCACGACCTCGTCCCACGGCCGCGAGAACTCGAGGCCCATGTCCTCGATCGCGGCCGGCCAGAACGCCACTGGCTCGTCCTGCGAGAAGCGGACGAGCGAGGCGTAGTCGTCGAACCCGAGCCTCCGCGCGAGCCGGATCGCGTTCGAGCGGTTTCGCACGTCCGCGCTCGGGGACCAGATCACCTCCACGCGGCAAGCGTAACTTGACGCTCTCAGCTAGTGGTCGCTAGCGTAGTGCGGACTAACTTTCGACGGGAGGTGCCGTGCGCTCGAGGATCTTCGACGACGCAAATCGCAAGTGGTGGACGCTGGGCTCGCTCTGCTTCGCCCTGTTCATGATCATGCTCGACAACACGGTGGTGAACGTCGCGTTGCCGGCGATCAAGGCCGATCTCGGGATCACGACCTCCGAGCTCGAGTGGACGGTCGCGGCCTACGCCCTCACGTTCGCGTCGCTGCTGCTCACGGGCGGGAAGCTCGGCGACCTGCTCGGGCGCCGGCTGATCTTCGTCATCGGGCTCGTGGTCTTCACGCTCTCGTCGCTCGCCTGCGGTCTCTCCGGCAGCGCGACCGAGCTGATCGGCGCCCGTGCGGTGCAGGGGGTCGGCGCGGCGCTGATGATGCCCGCGACGCTGTCGATCATCTCGGCGACGTTCCCCGTCCGCGAGCGCGGCACCGCGATCGGAATCTGGGCGGGCGTGTCCGCGATGGCGCTCGCGATCGGACCCCTGCTCGGCGGTCTCATCACCGAGCACATCTCCTGGAACTGGATCTTCTACGTCAACGTCCCGATCGGCGCGCTCGCCGTGCTGGCGGCGATCTTCATCGTCCCGGAGTCGAAGGACACCTCCCACGAGCAGCGGCTCGACCTGCCGGGCCTGCTCACGTCCGGCATCGGGCTCCTGGCGCTGGTCTACGGCCTGATCGAGGCGAACACCTACGGCTGGACGTCGGCCCGCATCCTCGCGTGCTTCGTCGTGGCCGCGGCCGGGCTCGTCGCATTCGTGCTCCTCGAGCTGCACCAGCGGCTGCCGATGCTCGACCTCTCACTATTCAGGAACGGGACGTTCGCGGGCGCGAACCTGGTCGCGATCCTCGTCACGCTGGCGATGTTCGGGATCTTCGTGTTCTTCCCGATCTACATGCAGACGTTCCGCGGCTGGTCGCCGGTGCAGGCCGGCGCGGCGCTCCTGCCGTGGACGCTGATGGTCGTGATCTTCGCGCCGATCGCAGGCCGGCTCTCCGACCGCGTCGGCTCGCGCTGGCTGATGGCCGGCGGCATGTGCGTCGTCGCGGTGTGCTGCCTGCTGCTCTCGACCGTGACGCTGCAGTCGAGCTTCTGGCACATGCTCCCGGCCTTCATCCTCGGCGGCCTCGGCATGTCGTTCGTGATGACGCCGATGTCGGCGGCGGCGATGGGCGCGGCACCGGTCGCCAAGGCCGGCGTTGCCTCCGGCGTGCTGAACACGTTCCGCCAGGTCGGGGTCGCGCTCGGCATCGGGATCATGGGCGCGATCATCACCAACCGGGCGGCCGCTCACGGCGGGCCGCCGCCGCAGGCGTTCGTGTACGGCCTCACCTTCGGCATGAAGATCAGCGCGGCGATCTGCTTCGGCGCCGCCGTCGCGGCCGCGGCGCTCGTGCGCAAGTACCGGCACGCGGAGTCCGGCCAGCCGGTCGAGGTCGCTGCTTGAGCTCCAGGCTCTCGGGGCCAGAGCGCCGCCAAGCCGTCGTCGACACCGCCTGCCGCGTCTTCGCCAAGGGCAGCTACCACGGCTCGACGACCGCCCAGATCGCCCGGGAGACCGGAGTCACCGAGCCGGTGCTCTACCGGCACTTCTCGTCGAAGCGCGAGCTCTACCTCGCGTGCCTCGACGCCGTCTGGGCGCGGGTGCGCGGCGTCTGGGAGAAGGCGCTCGAGCGCGAGCCGGATCCCGCCAACGCGCTGAGCGCGATCGGCAAGGCCTACCTCGAGGAGCGCGGCGCCGGCCGCGTCGTGCTCGTCGACCTCTGGATCCAGGCGCTGACCGAAGCCGCGCAGGATCCGGAGATCCGTCGCGCGCTTCGTGCGCAGGTGCGCGAGGTGCACGACTTCGTCGCGGGCGTGATCCGCAGCTCGCAGGAGGCGGGCGGCGTGATCGCGGAGCGCCATCCGGACGCCGAGGCGTGGATCTTCATCTCGCTCGGCCTGCTGACGACGATCGACCGCCGGCTCGGCAACCTCGTGGGCGACGAGCTCGAGGGCATCTTCGCCAGCCGCCGAGCCTGGATGACGGGCTCACCGACCTAGAGCGCCGCGCCCAAAAAGATAAGCCCCCGGCTGCGGCTCCGGGGGCTTCTGGTTTTTGCGGGCCTTTCCTGAGAGGCGACGGCCCGGAGGCCTTGGCTCTGCGGCCCAGCCACAACCTCCGGGCCTTCCGTCGCCGTCTCTGGCGCGCCCCTTGCGTCCCATAAGCCTGGCGTCCGGCTGGGTGCAAGGTGGTCGGAATATAGACGTGCCCCTGCCGGGAGTCAAGTAGCTCGATCAAGTGATTTCGCAACCGGCTACTTCACCCGGTTTCCGGCTAACACATGACCTTTTTGGGGGATCTTGCACAATGGCCACTTGCGCCGAAGTGAAGCTTGCGTTTCACTTCGCCCTGGAGACCTATGTCCCGCATGTCCGTCACCCGCCAAGTCCGCACCGCCGCCCAGCCGGGGAGCGCCCGTCTCGGCGAGCGCGTCCGCCAGCTGCGCGTGGCCGCGGGCCTCACGCAGACCGACCTCGCCGGCGACCGCTTCTCGAAGGAGTACGTCAGCCAGATCGAGCGCGGGAAGACGAGGCCCACGCGCGAGACGATCGAGTGGCTCGCCGCAAAGCTGGGCGTCGATGCCGGCTTCCTCGAGAAGGGCGTCTCCGCCGACGAGCGCAGCCGCGTCGAGGCGATGCTCGCGCGAGCGGAGGCGCTCGCGAACAATCACCAGTACGACGAGGCGATCGAGGAGCTCGAGAACTCGCGCACGGCCGTGATGGCGACCGGCGCCGTCGAGCTGGAGGCCCGGGCGACGGAGGCCGAGGCGTGGGCGCGCATGGAGCGCGGCGAGCTGCGCCCGGCGCTGCAGCTGCTCGAGCACTGCC
>DASSMZ010000075.1:0-2245 GCA_035688325.1 Gaiellaceae bacterium | reverse complement strand
CGATTCCTCGAGCAGCTGGAGCCGGCGGTCGAGCGTGTCTGAGCGCCTGCGGCGCTTCGCCGAGGTGATCGTCGGCTACTGCGCCGGTGTCCGGCGGGGCGACCTCGTCGTCCTGCAGGGCTCGATGAACACCGAGCCGCTGATCGAGCAGCTCTACGCGTCGACGCTGCGCGCGGGCGGCCGGCCGACGACGCGCGTCATGCCCGAGCTGAGCGAGCTGCTGCTGACGCAGGGGTCGGACGAGCAGATCGCGTGGCTGGCGCCGGGCGAGCGCGAGGACGTCGAGCGGGCCGACGTCTGGATCGTCGTCGAGGCGCCGACGAACACGAAGGCGCTGACGTCGGTCGACCCCGAGCGCCAGGCGCTGGAGCAGCGGGCGCGCTCGCCGCTGCGGGAACGGTATCTCGAGCGGGCGCATGAGGGCGAGCTGCGCTGGGTGCTCACGGGGTTCCCGACCAACGCCGCCGCGCAGGACGCCGAGATGTCGCTCGCCGAGTACGAGGACTTCCTCTACGGCGCGGCGCTGCTCGACGCCGGCGACCCGGTGGCGCGCTGGCTGGAGCTCTCCGGTGACCTGCGGCGGACGGCCGACTTCCTGAGCGCGAAGGAGGAGCTGCGCTTCGTCGCCGAGGGCACCGACCTCACCTTCGCGGTGGGCGGGCGCACGTGGATCCCATCGGACGGGCACGAGAACTTCCCGGACGGCGAGGTCTTCACGGCGCCGCTCGACGAGAGCGCGGAGGGCGAGATCACGTTCACGTATCCGGCGGTCTTCGAGGGGCGCCAGGTGGACGACGTCCGGCTGCGCTTCCGCGGCGGCGAGGTGATCGAGGCGACCGCGTCGCGAGGGCAGGACTTCCTGCGGGAGATGGTCGCGGTCGACGACGGCGCCCGGCGCGTCGGCGAGCTGGCGTTCGGCCTCAACGACGCCGTCAGCGTCTTCACGCGCAACATCCTGTTCGACGAGAAGATCGGCGGCACGATGCATCTCGCGCTCGGCTCGGCGTATCCCGAGTGCGGCGGCACGAACCGCTCGGCGCTGCACTGGGACATGATCTGCGACCTCCGCTCGGGCAGCGAGGTCTACGCGGACGGCGAGCTCGTCTATCGCGACGGCCGCTTCCTCTCGCCCTGACGCGCGTCGCGGTCATCGCCGACACGCACCTGCCGCGAGGGTCGCGGCGCCTGCCCGACGCGTGCGTGCGCGAGCTCGAGCGGGCGGAGCTGATCCTGCACGCGGGCGACGTGGTGGGCGCGGCGGTCCTGCGCGAGCTCGAGGTGTACGCGCCGGTCGCGGCCGTCTTCGGGAACATGGACGAGCCCGTGCTGCGCGAGACGCTGCCGGAGCGGCGAGTGGTCGAGGTCGAGGGCGTGCGGATCGGACTGGTGCACATCCCGGGCGCGCGCGCCGGGAGGGAGGAGCGGCTGCTGGGCTCGTTCCCGGGCTGCGACGCGGTCGTCTACGGGCACACGCACGTCCCGCAGGTCGAGCGGCACCGCGGCGTGTGGGTGCTCAACCCCGGCAGCCCGACCGAGCGGCGGCGCGCGACGCGGCATTCGATGCTCGTCGTGACCGCGGAGGACGGATCGCTTGACATCGAACAGGTGTTCGTCTAGCATGCGAACACATGTTCGGCAAGATTCTCCTGATCGCCACGCTGGCCTTGATCGCCTGGGCTGCGCTCGCGCGGGCCTCGCACGGCGCCGGGCCCGAGCAGCGCTACACGGTCAAGCCGGGCGACACGCTCTGGTCGATCGCCGTCACCCACTACGCGGGTGACCCGCGCGATGCGATCTACCGCATCGACCGTCGCAATCGCCTGGGTGCGGGCGTGATCGTGCCGGGACAGCGGCTGGTGCTGCCCTCGGCGCGCTAGCAGCAGGCGGGCACCGAGACCTTCGGCCGCGGCTGCCAGTCCGGCTCGGAGAGGACGCCCCAGCGGAGCACGAACCCGGCCCTCCGGTTTCCGCTCGCTCGTGGTACGTAGCTCGGCGGGCGCGCCGACGACCTCTTCCGAGCCGCATCCCAGCATGGCCCGGAGGACTGGTCAGGTCATCGTGGCGCGCACCGACCGGGGTTGCGGGGCTCCCGCACCTACGACGCCGACGAGGGGAGCGGCAGGCCGGCGGTGTAGACCCGCTCGCCGCGGAAGAGGCGCCGGTCGCGGTCCCACGGGAAGAAGATCGTCACCTGCCAGGCGAGGTGCTCGCCGGTCGGTGGGATGCCGAGCCATTCGGCCTGGTG
>DASSMZ010000071.1:0-5576 GCA_035688325.1 Gaiellaceae bacterium | reverse complement strand
TCGTCGGGGCCGATCAGCGACGCGTCCCGCCAGACGACCTGCTTCGACGGTGAGACGAGCAGCACGCGGTTGTTGTTCCGGTCTGCGATCAGGACGTAGCCGGGGACGACGGCCGAGTGGACGCGCGGCAGCCCGAGCGTGGAGACCAGCAGCCGCGGCTTCGCGTGTTTCGGCGGCGTCGCCGACGTCGCGGTGTCGGTCGAGGCCGGGCTGTCGGTCGAGGTCGCCTTCGGCGCGCCGGAGTGACTCGAGCAGCCCGCGGCGACGAGCGCGAGGCCGAGCGCCGCGAGCGCTCTATGCATGCACCGTGACCTGACCCTGGAAGTGATTGGCATCGGTGAGGCTCCAGGTCGCGTGGACGATCCGGTGCGTGCCGTCCGCGGCTCGACAGCGGGCGTCGAACCCGTACGAGTGCACCTTCGTCACGCGGCCGGTGCACAGCATGCCGCTCGGAAGCAGCTCGAGCTGGAAGGACGTTGCGTCGAGTCGGCTCGGCTCGATCAGCAGGTCGGCGCGCAGGAGCGCCCGCTGGCTTCCGGTCGCGGTGGCGGCGGCCGAGACGAGGCCGCGCGTCGAGCCGACGTTCTGCACCACCTCGCCCGTGATCGGCGCGGCGAACGAGCGCGCGTTCCACGGCTTCGGCGAGAAGCGCAGCGGGCCGGCTGCGGCCAGCACGAGCGCCGCGACGCCGGCCGCGGCGACACCCGCGGCGAGCGCCCGCCCGTGGCGGAGGCGGAGCACGGCCGCGGAGAGGACGACCGCGACGGACGCGGCGAAGAGCGCGAGCAGCCACGGCGTGCTGCGGTCGGTGCCGCTGCCGAGCCCGTGCGCCGTCGCCGCCGTCCACACGGCGAGGTTGAGGTAGTGCGCACGCCGCCAGAAGGTGTACGGCAGCCGATCGCGGTAGCGGTTCGTGATCGCGAGCGCGAGCAGCAGCTCCGCCGCGACCACCCCGAGCGCGGTGTAGAGGGTGCGGTAGGTGGCCGCGAACGGCACGAGGATCGCGGTCAGCGAGAAGGGCAGGTAGGCGTCGAGGGCGATCGTCACGACGTGGATCACGACGAAGCTGCCCACGAGCAGGCCGCCGAAGCGGTGCACGTCCTCGAGCGCGAACTTCGGCCAGCGCTTCAGCGGCCGGCGCCCGGCCATCGTGATCCCGAGCGTGACCACCACGGTGAGGATCAGGTAGGCCGCGACCCCGGCCGCCCGCGCCGCGTACCAGTCGAGCGGGCTGGTCGTCAGGTGCACGCGGGCTCCCGGGGCGCCACGCCTGTGCGCCAGCTCGCGTTCTCGTGCGCGTGACCCGCTGCCACGAACCGCCCCGGCAGCCCGCGCTCGTCGAGCCAGCCGGGCCCGTCGTCGCCGAGCAGGAAGGCGGCCTTCGCCGCGACGTCCGCGGCGAGGCAGGTGGCCCCGCAGACCGTCACCTCGTCCCAGCGGGAGGTCGCGGGACGGCCGGTGCGCGGGTCGATCAGGTGGTGCTGCTCGACGCCGCCTCGCAGCCAGCGGCGTTTCGTCCTGCCGCTCGTGGCGAGCCCGCCCGAGACGAGCCGCACGGCGCCGCCGCCCGGCAGCGCGACGTCCACCTCGCCGCGGGTGGCGAGGTCGCCGCCGGCGGAGACGAAGCCCGGCCCGGCGAGCAGGCCGAGCGCGTCGTCGACGGCGGCCGCCTTCACGACGCCGTTCAGGTCGAGCCGGACGCCTCCGCCGAGCAGCAGCACGCGGCCGTAGAGCTCGACCGTGCCCGCAGGCGATGCCGACCCGCCGGCCGAAGCGTCCGGCGCGAGCACGGCGAAGTCACGGTCGTAGCCCGCAGCCTCGAGCGCCGCCCCGAGCGTCGGGTCGACGAGCCCGTCCGTCTGCTCGCGCGCCTGCAGCGCGGCCTCGACCATCCGCGCGAACAGAGGCGAGACGAGGCGGCCACCGCGGCCGGCGTTGACCGCGTTCAGCTCGCTGTCGGGACGGAAGCGGCTGAAGACCGCGTCACGCTCCTCGAACAGCGCCTGCACATGGGCGAGCTCGTCGGACGTCGCGCCGTCGACGATGACCTCGCAGCCCATCGACGAGAAGCGGTTCACGACTGTGCCGTTGCCACCGACGGGTCGGCCTGGGTGGGTGCGAGGATCCCGGACTCGAGCTGGTTCTGGCGGACGATCCGGACGAAGCGCTGCGGCGGCGACAGCGCCTTGACCCCCTGCTTGTGGTGACCCGGGTAGGCCGCCCGAGCGAGCGCCGCCGACGCGGCGAACGCGAGCACGCCCGTCCCCGCGAGCACGAGCTTGGCGACGTCCGCCCTGCGGCGCGCCGCGCCGATCCGCGTCTCCGACCGGTCCATCCGGTCCCCCAGTATGCGGAGCGTTCCTTAACGCTCTCTGAGAACGTCGTCCGCGAGCCTCGGCCACGCCTCAAGCGCCCACGGCCCGAACTGCAGGTCGGTCAGGCACGCGAGCGCGACGTCGGCCTCGGGGTCGATCCAGAGGAAGGTGCCCGTGCCGCCGAAGTGGCCAAACGTGCGCGGCGAGTTGCGCGTGCCCGTCCAGTGCGGGCGCTTCTCGTCGCGGAGCTCGACGCCGAGCCCCCAGTCGTTCGGCTCCATCCGGCCGACGTCGGGCAGGACGCCGACGAGGCCGGGGAACTGCACCGAGGTGGCCTCGGCGAGCGTCTCCGGCGCCACGAGCCGCGGCCGCTGGAGCTCCGCGCCGACGCGGAGCAGGTCGTCGAGCGGCCCCTGCAGCCCGGCGGCCGGCGACCCCCGCAGCACCGTCGACCGCAGCTCGAGCGGCCCGAGCACCGCCGCGCGCAGGTACTCGGGGAAGGGCATCTCCGCCGCCGCCGCGACCGCCTCGCCGAGCACGTCGAAGCCGGTGTTCGAGTAGATCCGCCGCTGCCCGGGCCGCGCGAGCAGGGCGTGCCCGTCGAAGGGCAGCCCCGAGGCGTGCGCGAGCAGGTGACGGACGGTGGAGCCGGGCGGGCCGGCGGCGTCGTCGAGGTCGAGGATCCCTTCCTCGGCGGCGACGAGCGTGGCGAGCGCGGTGACCGGCTTCGTCACCGACGCCCAGGCGAAGACGCGCTCCCGCGGCCCGTGCGCCGCGACCTCGGTTCCGCCGCGCAGGACTCCGACCGCCACCGTCTCGGCCGGCCAGGCTTCGACCTGCGCCAGAGCATCCACGGCGGGCGATACTACGAGGCTCCTGGGAGTGGAGGTGCAGATGGATCGATTCCGAGCCGCACAGTTGGACGGCGACACCGGCAAAGCCGGTATCGCCTCTACGGTCGGCGCCGACAACACGGCGCCTTAGGCCATGGAACGGCAGCTCGTCCCCGCCGTCTCGCCGTTCGCCGAGGCCGCCGGCTACTCGCGCGTCGTCCGCGTCGGCCGGCACGTGTTCGTCGCCGGGACGGCGCCGATCATGCCCGACGACGCCGACCCGCCACCGAACGCGTACGGCCAGACGCGGCGCTGCCTCGCGATCGCCCTCGAGGCGATGGCGGAGGTGGGCGCCTGGGTCGACGACGTCGTGCGCACCCGGATCATGCTCACGCGCCCCGAGGACTTCCCCGAGATCGCCCGCGCCCACGGCGAGGTGTTCAAGGACGTCCGGCCGGTGAACACGAGCTACGTGGTGGCGGAGCTGCTCGATCCACGCTGGCTGCTCGAGATCGAGCTCGAGGCGGTGCTCGCCCGGTGAAGCAGATCTACCCGGCGACGATCACGGGGAAGAGCTTCGCCCCGGGCGGGAGCGTGCTCGACCACAACTTCGGCAAGGGCGAGCCGTACACGCTCGGCGTCGAGGAGGAGTACATGCTGCTCGACGGCGAGACGCTCGACCTCGTCCAGCACGTCGAGGCGGTGCTCGCCGCGAGCGAGGGCGACGAGCTCGGCGAGCGCGTCAACCCGGAGCTGATGCAGTCGGTGCTCGAGATCGCGACGCCGGTCTGCCACACCCCGGCAGACGTCGCGCGCGAGCTGCGCACGCTCCGCGCGTACGTGACCGAGCTCGCCGCCGGCCACGGCATGCGTGTCGGCTCGGCCGGGACGCACCCGTTCTCGCTGTTCGAGCGCCAGCGGATCACCGCCCGCGACCGCTACCGGCACCTGGTCGACCAGCTCCAGTACATCGCGCGCCGCGAGCTGATCTTCGGACTGCACGTCCACGTCGCCGTCGACGACCCGGAGCGCGCGGTCCAGGTCGTGAACGGCCTGCTCGTGCACCTCCCCCAGCTGCTCGCGCTCTCGGCGTCGTCGCCGTTCTGGCGCGGCGAGCTGACCGGGCTCGACTCGAGCCGGCAGATGGTCTTCGCCGCCTTCCCGCGCTCGGGGCCGCCGCCGCGCTTCCGCGACTATGCGGACTACGCCGAGGTCGTCGGCCAGCTCGAGAAGACCGGCTGCATCGCGGACTACACGCACATCTGGTGGGACATCCGGCTGCACCCGCGCTTCGGCACCGTCGAGATCCGCGTGTGCGACGCGGTCACGCGAGTCGAGGACGCGGTCGCGCTGGCGGCGTACTGCCAGGCGCTTGTCAAGCTCTACTGCGAGCGCCACTCGGTCGGGGCCGAGATCCCCTCGTACCACCGGATCCTCATGACCGAGAACAAGTGGCTGGCCGCGCGCTACGGGCTCGAGGCGCCGGTGATGGACCTCGCCACCGGCCGCCGGAACCGCGTGCCGGTTGCGCAGCTGATCCGCCGCACGCTCAAGGAGATCGAGCCGCACGCGCGCGAGCTCGGCTCGGAACGTGAGCTGGAGGGGATCCGCGAGATCCTCGCCCGCGGGAACGGCTCCGACCGCCAGCGCCGCGTGTGGAACGCCAACCGCGACATCGTCGAGGTCGTGGCGGAGATCGCGGACGCGACCGAGGAAGCCGCGATTCCGGCCTAGCCGCGCGAGCAAGCCGCAAGCCCCGGCGCGGCACGTCATCATCTTGCTCGCCATGCAGAAGCGGAACCTCGCGGGGCTGCTGCTCGCAACGCTGGCAGCGGTCGCCGCCACAACGAGCTCCTCCGCACAGGTTGCCCGGCCGACACTGACGCTCGTGCAGCGCGCGCCGCTCGTCGTCCGGGGGGCGCACTTCCGTCCCCGGCAGCCGGTCCGCCTCACGGCGGTGTACAGCGGGCACGAGGCCGCGGCGCTCGTGACGACGACGCGCCGGGGGCTCCTGGTCGCACGCTTCGCGCACTTCGCGGCCGCGGACTGCGTCCGCACGACCGTGCGCGCGACAGGACGGGGCGGTGACCGGGCGGCGCTCGTCGTCGACCCGAAGAACGGCTCGACCGGGCTTCCCTGCGGACTGTGAGCCGAACGACGAGGGGCCGCTCGCGCGGCCCCTCGTGTCGTCGTTCGTGATCGGACGCTAGGGCGTGAACCTGCTGATCCGCGTCGACCAGTTGCCGAGCGCAGCCCGGACGCCGGGGCCGTGGCTCGAGCCGCCGCACGTGCCGAGCAGGTTGTCGCCGGAGCCGCCCACGAAGAACGGGCCGCCCCACGCCGTGTAGTCGCAGCTGCCGCCGATGTACTCGCTGGCGAGCCAGATCGAGCTCCCGTCGGCCGCCGCGGCGCCGTAGTCGCCCCAGCG
>DASSMZ010000066.1:0-8512 GCA_035688325.1 Gaiellaceae bacterium | reverse complement strand
GCGCGGCGCGGTCCCGATCGTGCTCGCGACGTTCGGCCTCTCCTCCTGCGTGCCACACAAGGAGACGGTCTTCAACGCCGTCTTCTTCGTCGTTCTCGTCTCCGCGATCGCCCAGGGGACGACGCTCGAGCCCCTCGCGCGCCGCCTCGGCCTCGTCTCGGCGGTGCCGCCGGTGCCCGAGGCGCCGCTCGCGGTGCCGCCGAGCAGCGAGCTCGACCTGGTCGACTTCGTCGTCGCGCCGGACCACTCCGTGAGCGGCTCGGTCGTGCGGGAGCTCGGGCTGCCGCGGGACGCGCTGATCGCGGTCGTGAACCGCGACGGCCGGGCGATCCCGCCGCGCGGCAGCACCCTCATCCAGGGCGGCGACCGGCTGTTCGTGCTCGTCCCCCGCCGGAGCCGCGCCGATCTCGAAGACGTCTTCTCGCGCTGGCGGCGGCGCGTCTAGACCAGCGCGTCGAGCTCGTCGGCCGCGTAGCCGGCCTCGGAGAGCACCTCGCGGGTGTGCTCGCCGAGGAGTGGCGGCGGCCGCGTCGCGGCGCCGAGCGGCGACGGCACGAGCGGCAGCGTCCCGACCGTGGGATGCTCGACGCCGAACGTGTGGCCGGCGAGCGCCTCCAGGACGCCGCGAACCTTCGCGACGGGCACGCCCGCCGCCTCGAGCAGCGCGACCCACTCGTCGGCGCCGCGCGCCGCGAAGACGCGGCCGAGCTCGGCGACCAGCTCCTCGCGGTGCTCGACGCGCGCCGGGTTGGTGGCGAAGCGCGGGTCCTGTGCGAGGTCGGGCCGGTCGAGCGCCGCGCACAGGCGCCGGTAGAGGCCGTCGTTCGCCCCGCCGACCACGATCGTCGCGTCGGCCGCGGCGAACGTCTGGTACGGGACGATGCTCGCGTGGGCGTTGCCCTGGCGGCCGGGCTCCTCGCCGGTCAGGAGCGCGTTCTCGGCGAGGTTGACGAGCGCCGAGCGCGCGGCCTCGGCCAGCGAGATCTCGATCCGGCGCCCGCCTCCCTCGAGCAACGCGGACAGGATCGCCGCCGCGGCCGCGTAGCCGGCGAGCACGTCGACGACCGCGACCCCGACCTTCGTCGGCTCGCCGTCGACCACGCCGGTGACCGCCATCAGGCCGCCGTCGGCCTGGACCATGAAGTCGTAGCCGGGCCGGTCGTCGCCGTAGCCGGTGATCGAGCAGTAGACGAGCTTCGGGTTCTCGCGCGCGAGGCGCTCGTAGCCGGCGCCGAGCCGCTCAGCGGTGCCCGGCCGGTAGTTCTCGACCACGACGTCGGCGTCGCGCGCCAGCCGCAGCAGCACGTCCTGCGCCGCCGGCCGCGCCAGGTCGAGCGCGACGCTGCGCTTGCCGCGGTTGACCGACAGGAAGTAGGCCGACTCGCCGCCGACGTACGGCGGGCCCCAGGAGCGGGTCTCGTCCCCCTCGCCCGGCCGCTCGATCTTGACCACGTCGGCGCCGAGGTCGGCGAGCAGCATCGTGCAGTACGGCCCGGCGAGGACGCGCGAGAGGTCGAGGACGCGGATCGCCGGCACAGCGGCGATCGTACGCGGGTCGGTGCGGCCCGGCTGCCCGCGCTCGCCGACGGAGAGGTGGAGCAGCTCGCCCTCGTGCCCCGCCGTCGCGCGCGAAGACGCTACGGCGGCGGCGCTCGGTGGCCCCGTTCCGCGAGCAACGCCCGCGACAGCTCGGTCTGCCAGTAGACGATGCTGCGCCGGTTCGCCTCCAGCAGCCCCGCCTCGTCCGGCGAGCTGCGCAGGCGCTGCCGCTGGTGCACGAGGTCGTCGAGGATCTCCCGGATCCGCGCCGGCCGCAGCTCGTGCAACTCCTCGGTCGCCATCAGCCCCTCCCTCTGGCCAAACCTGCCCTGCCTTAGTTGTGCCGCGGCCGGGGCGGCGACGCCACTGACCGTGCGGAGGGACTTAGTCCGGGTCGAACTCGCGGTGCGCGCAGACGGGGCAGTACGGCACGACGTTCGGCGGCTCGTCCGAGTCGAGATAGAGCCGCCAGCGCTCGGCCGGGTCGAGCCACGGATGCCCGCATTCCTGGCAAACGATCAGCGGTTTGTGGAGGGCGATCTCGTTCGTGTCCACGAAGCTCTTTTCGACAGATACGACGACGGGTACTCCTAGACCTTCGGGCAGTCTAACCCGGACGCAGGCGTTCGTACTCGGGGTGGAGCCGCATGAAGTGCGCCACGAAGGGGCACAGCGGATCGACCTCGAGCCCGCGCTCGCGCGCGTCGTCGAGCGCGGCCCGGGCGAGGTGCGTCCCGAAGCCGCTCCCCTCGTACTCGTCCAGCACCTCGGTGTGCGTGATCGTGATTCCGCCCTCGCGCGGGCGGTAGTCGGCGAAGCCGATCAGCTCCTCGCCCCGGCGCAGCTCGTAGCGGCGCCGCTCGGGCCGGTCCTCGACGTGGAGGTCGTCCATCGCGGGCGTTGTGCCCGCGCGGGCGCTACGCCGAACTCGCCGCCTGCTCGAGCTCGGCGACGTCGAGCTTGCGCATCTTCAGCATCGCGGCCATCACGCGCTGCGCCTTCTCCCGGTCGGGGTCGGAGAGCAGCTCCGGCAGCCGCTTCGGGACGACTTGCCACGAGAGGCCGAAGCGGTCCTTCAGCCAGCCGCACGGCCCGTGCTCGCCGCCCTCGCCGAGCTTCTCCCAGTAGTGGTCGACCTCGGCCTGGTCGTCGCAGTCGATCGTGAACGAGAAGGCCTCGCTGTGCTTGAAGTCCGGGCCGCCGTTCAGCGCCACCACGCGCTGGCCGTCGAGCTCGAAGCTGACGGTCATGGCGAGGCCCTCCTCGCGCGGGCCGGCCGAGCCGTAGCGCGTGACGTCGAGGATCCGCGAGTTCGGGAAGACGGAGGTGTAGAGCTCCGCCGCCTGCTCGCTCTCGGTGTCGAACCACAGGAAGGGCGTGACCTTCGGCATCGCTTCGTCCTTTCGTCGGGAGCTGCGTCTACGGGAGCAGACGGCGGCGCCGGGCGAAACTCATCGCCCGGCGCCGCGCACGTGGTCGGCCAGCTGCCTGCGGACGCGGTCGATCTCGGCTCGGTACATCGCGAGCTCGGACTCGTCGGCGCCGCCTCGCTCGCGCACCGCCTGGACGAGCACCAGGCCCTTCAGGTGCAGGACGAGGTCGTCGAGCTCGCGAAACCCCGCGACCGCGGTGCTCACGCCGCCTCCTCGAGGACGCGGGACCCCTCCGGCAGGGGCCCGGCCTCGGCCGCCTGCGGGGCACGCGGCTTGACGAGCGTGATCGCGATCACGAGGCCGAGCACCAGCAAGCCCGTCAGCGCGTAGAGCCCGGTCTGGAAGCCGTGGTCGAGCGCCGCGGCGCTGGCCGCCGGGACGCCGTTCGCGCTCGCGAACGAGCTCGACGAGGTCGCCGCGATCGCGCTGACCGCCGCGAGGCCGACCGCGCCGCCGATCTGCCGGCTCGTGTTGACGAGGCCGGACGCCACGCCGGCGTCGGCCCGCTCGACGCCGCTCAGGCTCGCGATCGTGACCGGCACGAAGGACATGCCCATCCCGGCGCCGCCGAGCACGAAGGCGGGGAAGAGATCCCAGAAGTAGTGGCCCTCGACCGGCAGACGGGTCAGCCAGGCGACCGAGAGCGCGCTGGCGAGCAGCCCGGCCGCGAGCGTCGGGCGGACGCCGATCCGCGTCACGATCATCTGCGCCAGGTTCGAGACGACGACGACCGCGAGCGCGAAGCCGCTGAACGCGACGCCGCTCTCGATCGCCGAGTAGTGGAGCACGTCCTGCAGGTAGAGCGTCAGCAGGAAGAACTCCGAGAACGCGACCGAGCCGACGATCGCCATCGCCGCGTTGGCGCCCGTGAGCGTGCGCGAGCGGAAGATCCGCAGCGGCAGCAGCGGCGCCGGCGACCGCAGCTCGATCGCGACGAACGCCGCGACCAGCAGCACCGAGACGCCGAACAGCGCGAGCGTGACGGGCGCCGTCCAGCCGTCGGTCGTGGCGCGGGTGGTCGCGTAGACGAGCAGCATCAGCCCGGCCGTGATCGACAGCGCGCCCGGCAGGTCGAAGTGGCTCCTCGCCGCCGAGCGCGCGCCTGCCGTCAACAGGACGGGCGCGAGCGCGATCGCCGCGAGGCCGACGGGGACGTTGATGAAGAAGACCCACGACCAGCTCAGGTACGAGGTCAGCACGCCGCCGAGCAGCACGCCGACGGCGGCGCCGCTGCCGGAGGCCGCCCCGTAGATGCCGAGCGCGAGATTGCGCTCGCGGCCCTCGGCGAAGGTCGTCATCAGCAGCGACAGGGCGGCCGGCGCGAGCAGTGCGCCGCCGAGGCCCTGCACCGCGCGGAAGGCGATCAGCGATCCCTCCGACCACGCGAGCCCGCAGAGCAGCGAGCTGGCGGTGAAGAGGGCGAGCCCGCCGACGAACAGGCGCCGGCGCCCGAGCACGTCCGCGAGCCTGCCGCCCAGCAGCAGCACGCCCCCGAACATGATCGCGTAGGCCGAGATCACCCACTGCAGGTTCGCCTGCGAGAAGTCGAGATCGGACTTGATCGACGGCAGCGCGACGTTCACGATCGCGACGTCGAGGATGACCATGAACTGCGCGGTGACGATCAGGGCCAGTGCGCTCCAG
Source organism: Gaiellaceae bacterium (assembly GCA_035688325.1). Lineage (GTDB taxonomy): Bacteria > Actinomycetota > Thermoleophilia > Gaiellales > Gaiellaceae > AC-32. The sequence goes on along the minus strand of DASSMZ010000066.1, from coordinate 3,896 downwards.
CGGCGGTCGTTCCGAACTGCGTCTCCCATGTGGTTGTCCTTCCTAATCGTTGGTGATGACAACAATCTACCAGACCAACCTTTGAGTGCGCTACCCTATTTGCGATGAACGTCACCACATCGACACCAGGGCTCCCGCTCGCCTCCGCGCCGCGACTGCCGCAGGAGCTGCTCGAGTCGACGACCTTCCTGCTCAAGCGCCTCGGCTTCGCCGCCAAGGAGCGTGCGCTGGCCGCCTACGAGGAGTCCGGCCTGCACCCGTACCACCACGCGGTGCTGCTCGTGCTCGACGAAGGCTCGCGCGAGACGCAGGGCTCGATCGCCGACGCGCTCGGCTACGACCGCGGACAGCTCGTCGGGCTGCTCGACGAGCTCGAGGAGCGGGAGCTGGTGGAACGGAAGCGCGACCCGAACGACCGCCGGCGGCACCTGGTGCGGCTCACATCGGACGGCAAGAAGACGGTCAAGCGCATGCGCAGCCTCTCCCGGCAGCTCGAGGACGACTTCCTCGCGCCGCTCGACGACGAGGAACGCGCCGCGCTGCACACGCTGCTGCGCCGGCTCGCCGAGACGCACGAGCCGCGCTGCGCGCCGCTCAACCCGTAGGCCCCGGTCAGCGCGAGATGGGCCACCCGGCCCATTGCGCCCGGCGTGCGCGAGGCAGAGGCTTCACGCATGCTCGTCGCGACGCTCGGCCTCTTCCCGCTCGCCGTCATGCTCCTGCTCCTGTTCGCGGCAGCCTGGCTGAGCGACGGGCAGCGGGAGCGCGAGCGCGCGGGCTCGCGCTCCCACCGTTAGGGTCGCTCAGCGCGTGCCGGCGGTCGCGGCCGCCGGGCGGCGCGAGACACCGCGGCGGACGGCGTTGATCGGGCGCGCCACGGCCTCGAGCGGTTTCTGCGCGGCCTCAACGCCGAGCAGGATCTCGACGACGCCGCCGACGATCATGATCACGCCGCCGATCACGAAGGCGATCGCGACGTTCGTGACCGAGTCGGTCTGGATCAGCTTCCCGAACGTCCACGGCGCCGCGATCGCGATCCCGGTGCCGATCGCGTAGAAGAGCGCGATCGCCATCGCGCGCGTCTCCATCGGGAAGATCTCGCTGACCGTCAGGTACGCCGCGCTCGCGCCGGCCGAGGCGAAGAAGAAGCAGATCGACCAGCAGATCGTCAGCGTCAGCGCCGACAGCGAGCCGTTGTGGAAGAGCCACGCGGTGAACAGCAGGATCGCGCCCGAGATGATGTACGTGGACGAGATCATCACCTTGCGCCCGACGGTGTCGAACAGCGGCCCGAGCAGCCACGGCCCGAGCAAGTTCCCGAAGGCGAACGGGATGATGTACAGCGGCGCGTTGACCTTCGACGCGTGGAAGAAGGTCGTCATCACCGAGACCATCCCGAACAGGGTCGCGTTGTAGAGCACCGCCTGCGAGGACATCAGCGCGAGGCCCAGGACGCCGCGGTCGGGGTACTCCTTGATCACATGCTTGGCGAGGGAGACGAAGCCGATCGACTCGCGCTGCTCGACCTCGAGCGGCTCGCCTTCCGGCTCCGGCAGGTTCGGATGGGTCTTCCTGACCTCGTTCTCGATCTGCGTCACCACTTCCTCGGCCTCGTCTGCGCGGCCGTGGGTGAGCAGCCAGCGCGGGCTCTCGGGCACGAGGTGGCGGATCGTGAGGATGCCGAGCGCCAGGATCGCGCCGAGCAGGAAGCCGAGCCGCCAGCCGAGCGACGGTGCGAGCACGTTCAGCAGCAGCACGGTCATGCCGGCGGCGGCGGCGGTGCCGAGCCACCACGAGCTGTTGATCGCGAGCGCGACGCGGCCGCGGACGCGTGCGGGGATGAGCTCGTCGATCGCCGAGTTGATCGCCGAGTACTCACCGCCGATGCCGGTGCCCGCCAGGAAGCGGAAGATCATGAACGACCAGAAGCCCCAGGAGAGCGCGGTCGCGACGGTGAAGATCAGGTAGATCCCGAGCGTGACCATGAACAGCTTCTTCCGCCCGAAGCGGTCGGTCAGGTAGCCGAAGAAGAGCGCGCCGCAGACGGCGCCGGCGAGGTAGAAGCTGCCGGCCGCGGTCGCCTGCGAGGTGGTCAGGCCGAGCGTGCTCTTGTCGGTGAGCGCGCCGGAGATCGAGCCGACCAGCGTGACCTCGAGCCCGTCGAGGATCCACGTCACGCCGAGGGCGATGATGACGAGCCAGTGCCAGCGGCTCCACGGGAGCCGGTCGAGCCTCGCCGGAATGTCGGTCTTGACGGCCTCCCCCGTGCCCCCGGTGACCCCCACGGTTGCTGCTTCAGCGCTCACACCAACCTCCTCGTCGGTCGCTCACGCAGAACCAACGGCTGAGCAGCGGTTTCGGGTACGGAAGAAGACGCTCGGCCCGCGCGCCGCCAGACCGATGACTTTCGCCGCCGGCCGCCGTCTACTAGGTTCAAGACCGTCGAGACGGAGGTGATGGGATGTCGAAGAGCGTGCTCCTCGTCGGAACGCGAAAGGGGCTGTTCGTGCTGGAGAGCGGCGACCGGAGCGACTGGAGCGTCCGCGGCCCGTACTGCGAGAGCTGGCCGGTCTACCACGCGGTGCTCGACCGCGACTCCGGCACGATCTACGCCGCCGCCGCGAGCGAGTGGCTCGGCTCGGCGATCTGGCGCAGCGCCGACCTGGGCGAGACCTGGGAGCACTCGAGCGAAGGCATCGGGTACCCCGACGGCGACGGCGGCCTGAAGCTGTCGAAGGTCTCGAACGTGATGCCGGCGCACGGCCGCCTGCTCGTCGGCGCCGAGTCGGCCGGCCTGTTCGAGAGCACCGACGGCGGGCAGACGTTCTCGCTCGTGACCACCTTCGAGGGCCAGGAGGGCCGCGAGGCGTGGAACGACCCGGCGCAGCAACCGCCGGGGCACCTCGGCCTCTCGGCGATCATCCCGCACCCTGACGACGCGCAGCGCTTCTGGGTGATCGTCCAGGGCTACAGCCTGTTCGAGACGACCGACGGCGGCCAGACGTGGACGCCGCGCAACAAGGGGCTGCGCCGGGACTGGCCGGCCGACTACGAGGAGATCGGCTTCTGCGTCCACAAGGTCGCGCCGGCCGCCGACTTCGAGCGGATGTTCCAGCAGAACCACGTCGGCATGCACCGCAGCGACGACGGCGGCAAGACGTGGACCGAGATCACGGAGGGCCTGCCGACGGAGTTCGGCTTCGCGGCCGCGACGCACCCCCACGACCGCGACACCTTCTACGTGATCCCGCTCGACCCCGGCCACGGCCGCACGATGCCGGACGGCAAGACGGCGGTCTGGCGGACGCGCGACGCCGGCTCGAGCTGGCAGCGCCTCGACGACGGCCTGCCGAGCGAGAACGCGTACGTCGGCGTGCTGCGCGAGGGGATGGCGATCGACGACCACGACTCGCCCGGCCTGTACTTCGGCACGAGCACCGGCCAGCTCTTCGCGAGCACGGACGAGGGCGAGCGCTGGAGCCAGATCGGCGGGCTCTTCCCCGGGATCACGTCCGTGAGCGTCGCCACCGTGAGCTGATGGCCGAGCTGCACCTCCCGCCGATCCTGCCGCCGCTCTTCCCCGGGCTCCCGCGCGAGCTCGAGGTCGAGGCGGCGACGGTGGACGAGGCGATCGACCGCCTGGACGAGCGGTGGCCGGGAATGCGCGACCGGCTCGTGGAGCCCGGCCCGAAGCTGCGGCCGCACATCAACGTCTATGTCGACCGCGAGCGAGGCGGGCTCGAGTCCACGCTCGAGCCTGCCTCGCGAGTCGACGTGATCGCCGCGATCAGCGGCGGCTAGATCGGCGCCCGAACCAGCTCGGCGACGTCGAGCACGAGGTCCGGTTCCCGTGCGGAAGCGGCCGGCGATCGCGCCCTCGCACCGTCCGTCGGCAA
>DASSMZ010000059.1:0-2212 GCA_035688325.1 Gaiellaceae bacterium | reverse complement strand
GTTCCGCCTCGACTGGCCGGCCTGGCTCCTGCTCGTCCGCAACCTGGCGATGGTCGCGCTCTACGGGGTGCTCGCGGCCGAGCTCGCGCGGCGGAAGATCAGGATCCCGTCGCGCTCGAAGACGAGCCGCCACTCGGGGTTACGCCGGAGCCAGGAGAGCTGGACGGCGGTCGGCAAGGGCGCGAGCCGGTCGGCGTAGCCGGGCGACGTCTCGTCCGCCGCGACCCACTGCGCGTCCTGGATGTACGGGAAGCTCAGCACGCGGCGCCGCGCGGAGAGGTGCGCGCCGAGCGAGTTCGTGGCGCTGACGGCGGCATGCGGAGGGATCAGCTTCAGCGCCTGCGTTGCGATCCGGTCGTGCTCGCTGACCTCCGCCGCGCGCGCCTGCGCGTGCTGGCCGCCCGGGAACCAGCGCCAGGCCGGCACCGGCCCGAGCAGGTAGTTCGCGACGACGCAGCAGACGACGACGATCGTGGCCGCCGGGACGCGCGCCGGTAACCGCTTGGCGCCGAAGACGGCCGCGGCGACGAGGATCGGGATCAGCCCGGCCGTGTAGTGGAAGCGGATCGAGGTCTGCGTCGTCGCCGCGGAGAGCAGGTTGACCGCGAGCTCGGGGAGGGCGGCGATCAGCACCAAGGGCGCGAGCACGACGAACCCGGCGAGCGGCAGGACGAGCCGTGCGACGTAGCCGAGGCCGCGCCCGGTGAAGGCCGTCGTGACGATCTTGAACGGGTCGGTGAGCGCGGTGTGGACGATGCCGCCCGGGGTGCTGCCGACCTCGCTGTAGCGCGTGAAGAAGCTCGAGGTGCCGGCGCGGTTGAAGTGCGGGATCACGATCTCGATCGCGACGAGCGAGACGACGACGCCGGCGACCGCGATCGCCGTGCCCGCGACGCGGTGGCGACGCGCGAGCGCGTACCAGATCCCGAGCCCGGCGACGACGAGCGCGATCTCCTCCTTCGTCGTCGCGGCGAGCGCCGCGCAGAGCGCGAACGGCAGGAGGCGCTCTTCGTCCAGGAACCAGATCGCGTAGAGCAGCAGCGGGCAGGCGAGCGCGACCGGGTGGAACTCGTTCAACGTCAGCCACTGCGTCGGCGGGTAGGCAAGGTAGGCGAGCGCGAAGCCGAGGCCGGCGTGCGCGCTCCCGAGGTGCTTGCGGGCGAGCCAGTAGACGGGGAGCGCGCCGAGGGCGACCGCGGCTGCCTGCGAGACGAGCAGGACGTCGGGGCTCGGCCACGCGAGCCACAGCGGCGCGAACGCCGCGAGGATCGGGTCGAAGTGCGCGCCGAGCCGCGAGAGCTGGTCGCCACGGAGGCCCGTCACCTGCAGCGGGTGCCCGTGGGCGGTCGACCAGACGGCCTGGACCATGTTCCCCATGTCGAAGCGTCCCGTCGCAAAGGAGCGGTGGCGCAGGACGGAGAGCGCGGCGAACCCGGCCGCGTAGGCGGCGACGGCCGTCCACAGGAGGGCGGTCGGTCGAAGAGCGCGGCTCACGTGCCGGCCACGGCCCGCTCGATCAGCTCGCGCCAGCGACGCCCGAGGACGTCCTCGCTCGCGTGCGCCTCGTAGGCGGCTCGCCCGCCGTCGCCGAGCCGCTGGGCGAGCTCCGGGTCGCGGGCAAGACGGCGGAGCGCGGCGGCCAGGGCTAGGGGCTCGCCCGGCGGAACGAGGAGTGCGCTCTCGCCGTCGACGAGCAGCTCGCGCGCCGCGGGCGTGTCCGCCGTGACGAGCGGCGTGCCGCACGCGAGTGCCTGGAAGGCCTTGTTCGGGATCACGCGGCGGGCCTTGCCCGACGTGCCGAAGATCCCGAGCGCGCAGCCGGCGCGGCGGAGCTCGCGTGGGAGCAGCTCGTACTCGACCCACGGGAGCCACTCGACGTTTGCCGGCCGCTCGCGCACGAGGTGCTCGAGCTGACCCGAGCCGACGAGGCGGAACCGCAGCTCGGGCGCCGCGCGAGCGGCGTCGAGGATCGTCTCGAGCCCGTGCAGCGGGATCAGCTTGCCGACGAAGAGGACGGTGAACGGCTTCGCGGGCTCGCGGCCGGGTTTGAATAGCCGGTCCTCGGCGCCGACGAACGCCACCTCTACCTGCTCCGGCGGGAGGTCGGCGAGCCCCGCGAGGTGCGCGGCGCCGGCGTGGGTGTCGGCGACGACCAGCGTGGCCGCGCGCAGGGCGCGCCGGTCGGCGGCAGCGAGCGCGCGTGCCGCCGCGG
>DASSMZ010000041.1:0-5809 GCA_035688325.1 Gaiellaceae bacterium | reverse complement strand
CCGGACGTCTTCAACATCCTGCTCCAGATCCTGGAGGACGGGAAGCTGACCGACGCCCAGGGCCGCAAGGTCGACTTCCGCAACACGATCGTGATCATGACCTCGAACATCGGCGCGGCCACGATCTCGAAGAACCAGACGCTCGGCTTCTCCGTCGGCGACGACAGTGGCCTCTCGTACGACGAGATGAAGGAGCGGATCATGGGCGAGCTGAAGCGCGTCTTCCGCCCCGAGCTGCTGAACCGCATCGACGAGGTGATCGTCTTCCACAAGCTGACGAAGGAAGAGATCATGACCATCGTCGAGCTGATGATGAAGCGGCTGCGCGACCAGATGGGCGAGCACGAGGCCGTGATCGAGCTGACCGAGGGCGCCAAGGAGCTGCTGGTCGACAAGGGCTACGACCCGACGATGGGCGCCCGCCCGCTGCGACGGGCGATCCAGCGCTACATCGAGGACCCGCTCGCCGACTTCGTGCTCGGCCGCGAGCTCGGCTCCGGCTCGACGATCCTCGTCGACCGCAAGAACGACGACGAGGTCGACATCACGGTCATCCCCGGCGAGATCACGCCGGAGAAGGTCACCGTCCCGCCCGACGAGCCGCTGGACAGCTCCGAGGACGACGGCGACGAGCCCGAGCCCTCCGAGTAACGCCGCGCGCCGCTAGCCTCGGCCGTGCCTGAGAGGCTGCACGACAAGCCGATCGCGGCAGCGCTCGCCGGCGCGCTCGCGATCTCCTTCTCCGGGATCCTGTTCCGGGTCGCGCACGTCTCGCCGACCACCGGCGCCGTCTTCCGGTGCCTCTACGCGGTCCCGGTGCTGTGGCTTCTGTCGCGGCGCGAGGACCGGCGCTACGGGCCGCGACCGCTGAAGCAGCGGGCGCTCGCCTGGGTCGCGGGCCTGTTCTTCGCCGTCGACCTCGTCGCCTGGCACCAGGGGATCGAAGAGGTCGGCGCCGGCCTCGCGACCGTGCTCGGCAACCTCCAGGTCGTGCTCGTCGGCGTGCTCGCGTGGCTGATCCTCCGCGAGCGGCCGTCGAACCGTGCGCTCGCCGCGATCCCGGTCGCGCTCGTGGGCGTGGTGCTGATCTCCGGTGCGCTCGAGCACGGCGCCTACGGCCGCAACCCCGGGCTCGGCGTCGCGTTCGGGATCCTGACCGCGCTCTCGTACTCCGGCTTCTTGCTCGTGCTGCGACAGGGGAACGCCGACGTCCGGCGGCCGGCCGGGCCGCTCCTCGACGCGACCCTCGTCGCCGGCCTCGCCTGCATCCCGATCGGTCTCGTCTGGGGCAACCTCGACTGGACGCCCGACTGGAAGGCGCAGGCCTACCTGCTGCTCCTGGCGTGGAGCTCGCAGGCGCTCGGGTGGCTGCTGATCTCGATCACGCTCCCGCGCCTGCCGGCGGCGCTGACGTCGGTGCTGCTGACCTTCCAGCCGGTCCTGTCGGTGCTGTTCGCGTGGGCGATCCTGAACGAGTCGCCGTCGGCGCTGCAGCTCGGCGGCGTAGCGCTCGTGCTCGGCGGGCTGCTGATCGTCTCCGCCGGCCGCCGCCGGCGCAGACGGGTGCGAACGCCCGCGTACGCAGCCGGCGCCGGCGAGTAGACGCGCCTCCACCGTCCCGTTAGAACATGACCATGAGGGCGGTCGTGCGGGTCGTGTCATTGCTCTGCCTGCTCGCCGGGCTCCTGCCCGTGGCCGCAGAGGCGGCCTCGCCCCCGCCGGGCGCGACCGCACGCTGTCGCGACGGCACCTACAGCTTCTCGCACCACCGCTCCGGCACGTGCTCGCACCACGGCGGCGTCGCCCTCTGGCTCACCCCCGGGAGCGGGACGACCGTGGCCGTCGGGCGAACGGTGCTCCTCGGGCCGCGGACGCGGACGCAAGGCTGCCGGCTCGGCCCGCGCCCCGACCGCCGCTGCTCGCCGGGGGCCTTCTACACCCGGCTGACGAGAGCCGTGATCTGCGCGCGCAGCTTCCGGACGAGCGCCGTCCGGAACGTGCCCCAGGCGGAGAAGTTCGCGGTCGAGCGCGAGTACGGGCTGGCCGCCAGCTATTACGGCCGCTCGCTGGAGATCGACCACATCGTCCCGCTCGAGCTCGGCGGCTCCAACTCGATCGCGAACCTGTTCCCGGAGCGGGCCACGGCGCACCCGGGCTACGCGGTCAAGGACAGGCTCGAAGACCGGCTCCACCGGCTGGTCTGCACGCGGGGACTGACCCTCGCGACCGCGAGGAGCGGCATCGCCCGCGACTGGCTCGCGCTCTACCGGCGCGTGTTCGGCGTCTCGCCCTGATCGTCTCGGAATCGGCGCAGTTCCCGTCCGCGCGCGTGTCTAGGCTGGCGGGAGGCGGAATCTCACGGAAGGCAAGGTCATCGTGCAACGGGCAACGTGCGTTGGACGGCCGCGCCGGCGAAGCCGGCACGGCCTCTTTGGTCGGCGTCGCGAGCGAACGCCCTAGTGGCGAAGCCCGCAACGCAGTTCGCCTGCACCGACTGCGGCTACTCGGCCGGGCGATGGTTCGGCAAGTGCCCGCAGTGCGGCGAGTTCGGGACGCTCGTCGAGGACGCTCCCACCCAGGCGAAGCGCGCCGGCCCGAAGCCGACGCTGCGGCTGGTCGACGTCAAGGCGGAGGAGGCCGAGCGGATCCCGACGGGCGTCGCCGAGCTCGACCGCGTGCTCGGAGGCGGCCTCGTGCCGGCGTCGCTCGTCCTCGTCGGCGGCGAGCCGGGCGTCGGCAAGTCCACGCTGCTGCTGAGCGCGCTGGCGGCGATCTCGAAGCATCGCCGCGCCGTGCTCGTGACCGGCGAGGAGTCGACCGCGCAGGTGAAGCTCCGCGCCGCGCGCCTGGGCGGAGCGGAGCAGGTCGAGATCCTCGCCGAGACCGAGCTCGACGCGGTCTGCGCGACGCTCGAGCAGGAGCGGCCGGACGTCTGCGTGATCGACTCCGTGCAGACGCTCTATTCGTCGGAGCTCGGCTCGGCGCCCGGCTCGGTCGGACAGGTGCGCGAGGCGGCCGCGCGGCTGCTGCGCGTCGCGAAGGAGAGCGGCGTCGCCACGATCCTCGTCGGACACGTGACCAAGGACGGCGCGGTCGCCGGCCCGCGCGTGCTCGAGCACTTGGTCGACTGCGTGCTCCAGTTCGAGGGCGACCGCTACCACGAGCACCGCGTGCTGCGCGCGTCGAAGAACCGCTTCGGCTCGACGAACGAGCTGGCCGTGTTCGAGATGACCGGCGCCGGGCTCGTCGGCGTGCCCGAGCCGTCGGAGCTGTTCGGCCGCAGCGTCGAAGGCGAGATCGGCGCCGCGGTCGGCTGCGTGCTCGAGGGGTCGCGGCCGCTGCTGCTCGAGATCCAGGCGCTCGTCGCGCCGAGCGACCTCGCGATGCCGCGCCGGGTCGGCACCGGTGTCGACCCGAAGCGTCTCGCGATGATCGTCGCCGTGCTCTCGCGGCACGCGCGGGTGGCGCTCGGGCAGGCGGACGTGTTCGTCAACGTCGCCGGCGGCGTCCGCATCGACGAGCCAGGCGCCGACCTCGCGATTGCGCTGGCGATCGTCTCCGCCGCCAAGGGCGCGCCGGTGCAGCCGAAGACCGCGACGTTCGGCGAGATCGGCCTCACCGGGCGCCTGCGCCCGGCCACGCAGTCGGAGCGCCGGCTCGAGGAGTGCGCGAAGCTGGGCCTCGCAGCCGCGATCGCCCCGGCGGGCACGCCGGCTCGTGGCAAAATGCGCGTGCTCCAAGCGGAGACGCTGAAGCAGGCTGCGAAGGCAGGGATCGATGCAGAGCGAGCCGAGCCAGGATAGGACCGACCCGCGGATCCCGCCGCCGCTCGGGATCGTTCGCCAGCCCACGCAGCACGACCCGCGCCTCGATCCCAAGATCCTCGCCGCCGTCGGGCGGATCGCGCCCGGCACGGACCTGCGCGCCGCGATCGACGACGTCATCCGCTCGCGCGAGGGCGCCCTGATCGTGATCGGCGAGCCGCAGGATCTCGCGTTCCTGTTCAGCGGCGGGATCAAGCTCGACGTTCCGTTCACGCCACAGCTGCTGTACGAGCTCTCGAAGATGGACGGGGCGATCATCGTCAACTCGGGCTGCTCCAAGATCAACCACGCGAACGTGCAGCTGATGCCGGACCCGACGATCCCGTCGAACGAGACGGGCACGCGGCACCGCACGGCCGAGCGCGTCGCGAAGCAGACGGAGGCGCTCGTGATCTCGATCTCCCAGCAGCGCGAGACGGTGACGGTCTTCGTCGGCCACAGCCGCTACTCGCTCGAGCCGATCGCCGACGTGCTCGGCAAGACGAACCAGGCGCTGGCGACGCTCGAGACGTACCGCGCGCGGCTCGAGCAGGTGCTCACGCGGCTGACGGCGCTCGAGTTCCAGAACGCGGTCATGCTCGACGACGTGCTGGTCACGTTGCAGCGCGCCGAGCTGACGACGCGGATGGCCGAGGAGATCGAGCGCGCGTGCGTCGAGCTCGGGGAGGAGGGCCGCCTGATCCGGATGCAGCTCGAGGAGCTCGTCGCCGACGTGCCCGACGAGAAGGCCGCGCTCGTCTACGACTACCACGCGGAGGGCGGCGCCGAGCGGACGCGGGAAGGCCTCGAGGCGCTCGCGGCGCTCCCGTACGACCAGCTGCTCGAGTTCGAGCTCCTGGCGGTGCTCGGCTACCCGGCGACCGTGAACCCGCTCGACCATTCCGTCGCGCCGCGCGGGTACCGGGTGCTCTCGCACATCCCGCGCCTGCCCGACGGCGTCGTCAAGCGCGTCGTCGCGACCCTCGAGGGGCTCGACGGGATCGTCCGCGCGTCGCAGCGCGAGCTCGAGGCCGTCGAAGGCGTCGGCACGGTCCGTGCACGGGAGATCCGCGAGGGGTTGCGCCGGCTGCAGGAGCACAACCTGATGGACCGCTACCTGCAGCTCTAGCGAGGTCTTGGAGCTCACCGAGCTGTTCGAGGTGCCGGTGGTCGGCGCGCCGCTCGCGGGCGGTCCGTCCACGCCCGAGCTCGCCGCGGCCGTCTCGGAGGGTGGCGGTCTCGGCTTCCTGGCAGCCGGCTACCGGCCGGTCGAGGAGGTCGAGCGCGAGCTCGCACGTGTCCGGGCCCTGACGAGCCGGCCGTTCGGGGTCAACCTCTTCTACCCGGCGCGCGAGCAGGTCGACGACGCGGCGATCGCCGCGTACGCCGAGCGCCTTCGCGCCGAAGCCGAGCGCTACGGCGTCGAGCCCGGTGAGCCGCGGTGGAGCGACGACGGCTGGGAGGCGAAGCTGGAGCTCGTCGCGCGCGAGCGGCCGGCGGTCGTGTCGTTCACGTTCGGGTGCCCCGACAGCGAGGTCGTGGAGTCTCTCCGTGCCGTCGGGAGCGCCGTCTGGTGCACCGTCACCTCCGCCGCCGAGGCCGAGGCCGCTGCCGGAGCCGGCGTCGACGCGCTGGTCGCCCAGGGATGCGAGGCCGGCGGCCACCAGGGCTCCTTCCGGGACGACGCCGAGGAGGCAGTCTCGGTTCTCGCCCTCCTGCAGCGAGTCGCTGGCGTCACCGAGCGGCCGCTCGTCGCCGCGGGCGGGATCGCGACGGGCCGAGCGGTCGCGGCGGTGCTGGCGGCGGGCGCGACGGCGGCGCAGCTCGGAACGGCGTTCCTGCTTACGCCCGAGGCCGGCACCTCGGAGCCGCACCGCTCGGCGCTCCGCAGCGGCAGGCCGACCAAGCTGACGCGGGCGTTCACCGGCCGGCGGGGCCGCGGAATCGTCAACCGCTTCATGGCAGAGCATGGCGGCCGCGCTCCGCGCGGCTATCCGGAGGTCCAC
>DASSMZ010000271.1:0-18967 GCA_035688325.1 Gaiellaceae bacterium | reverse complement strand
ACGCGGTCAAGGCGCACGGCTCCGAGCTCGAGTACGCGCTGCGCGGAAGCCCGGAGCTGCAGGCGTGGGGGAAGGAGTCGCTCGAGCGGGCGGCCGCGGTCTGCGTCGGCTCGGAGCACATCCGCGAGGTGCTCGAGGAGGTCGTCGGCCACGTCGAGCGCGTGCACGAGGTGCCGCCGGGCGTCGACGTCCAGGAGTTCCGGCCGCAACCGCGAGAGGAGGCGCTCGCCGAGCTGCTCGAGGAGGCACGGCTCGACCCCCCGAACCCGGGCAACGCGAACGAGCGGCTGCCGGACGGCGGGAACGCCGACCGCCTCGCCGCCTTTCTCGCGACCCCGGCGCCGACCGTCGTCTACTTCGGCAAGCTGCTCTACAACAAGGGCGTCCACCTGCTGCTCGAGGCGCTCGAGGAGCTCGACGCCCGCGCCGTCGTCGTCGGGTTCGGCGACTACCGCGAGGAGCTCGAGCGGATCGCGCCGCCGCGCACGCTCTTCACCGGGCCGCTCGAGCACCGGCACCTCGTCCATCTGCTTCCGCTCGCCGACGCGACCGTCGTCCCGTCGATCTTCCCGGAGGCGTTCGGGATGGTCGCGGCGGAGGCGGCAGCCTCCGGGTCGCCGCCGCTCGTCGCGCGCCACTCCGGCCTGGCCGAGATCGCCGAAGGGCTCGAGGCCGAGTACCCGACGGAGCTGAGGCACCTGACGAGCTTCGCCAACGGCGACGTGGGCGACCTGACCGGAAAGCTGCGGCAGCTGCTGGAGCTTCCCGCCGAAGAGCACCACCAGCTTGCAGAAGCCGCGCGCAGAGCCGTGGAGAAACGCTGGAGCTGGGCCGGCGTCGCCGAGAGGCTGCTGCAACCCTTCAATTAAGGTAGCGCCCCCATGGGTGACTCCCAGCGACTGACACCGGAGCAACAGATCGCCTTTGCGCGCGAGCGGTTCGAGGCTGCGCAGGACTTCACCGTCGCCGTGGAGGAGGAGTTCGCCGTCCTCGACCCGGAGACGCTCGACCTGACCAACCGCTTCGAGGAGCTCCAGGCGGCGGCGCAGGGGACGGCGCTCGAGGACCACCTCGTCGGCGAGCTGATCGCGTCGGAGGTCGAGGTGCGCACCGGGCGGTGCAACGACTTCGACGAGGCGGCGGCGCTGCTGGGCGAGCGGCGTGAGCAGCTCTACGAGCTCGCGGAGGGGATCGGCGTCGCGCTCGCCGCGACCGGCACGCACCCGTGGAGCCGATGGCAGGACCAGCGGATCATCGACACGCCGCACTACCGGCGGAACGACGAGATCCTGCAGTACGTCGTCTGGCGCAACAACAGCTTCGGGCTGCACGTCCACGTCGCGATCAACGGCCCCGACCGCGCGATCGCCGTCTGCAACGGCCTGCGCAACTTCCTGCCCGAGCTGCTCGCGCTGAGCGCCAGCTCGCCCTTCGTCGAGGGCGTGAACAGCGGCCTCCACTCGGCTCGCACGCAGATCTTCACGCGCATGTTCCCGCGCTGCGGCGTGCCGGACGCCTACGACGGCTGGGACGGCTTCGAGCGCTACGTGCGCTTCCTCTACGAGACGCGCTCGATCGACGAGCACACGCAGCTGTGGTGGAGCGTGCGGCCGCACCTCGCGTTCCCGACGGTCGAGATCCGCATCTGCGACGCGCAGCCCGACCTGAACGAGGCGCGCGCGCTCTCGGCGCTGATCTACGCGCTCACCGCGCGGATCGCTCGCGCCGTCGACGAGGGCGACCCGCCGCGCGACCTGCCACAGCGGCTGATCGAGGAGAACCTCTGGCGCGCTATCCGCTACGGCCTCTCGGGCGAGCTGATCGACCTCGAGAGCGGCGTGGTGCGACCCGCGCGCGCGCACCTCGAGCGGCTGGTCGAGTGGGTGCTCCCGACGGCCGAGGAGCTCGGCTGCGCCGACTACCTCGCGCTCCCGACGCAGAACGCCGCCGAGCGTCAGCGCGCCCGCCACGAGCAGGGCGCGAGCCTGCACGAGATCTACTCCGAGCAGCGAGCGACGTCGTGGGCGAGGACGAGCGGAAGCTGATCGAGGAGCTCCAGGCGGAGCTCGCGAAGCTCAAGGTCTCGGACCTGCTCCTGCAGACGCTCTACTCGGTCTCGCAGCTGACCTACCACCGCCTCGAGCCGGAGGGACGCGACCTCGACCAGGCGCGGCTCGGGATCGAGGCGCTCCGTGCGCTCGTCCCCGTGCTCGAGGGCGCGGTGGCGGAGGAGGCGATCCGCGACTTCAACCAGGTGCTCGCGAACCTGCAGCTCGCGTACGCCGCCGCCGCCGAGCCCTCGCCTCCGTCCGGGTAGTCGACCGCGGCCGCTAGGCTCCCGCCGCGATGGCGGACGCGCAGGTGGGGATCTTCGGGGGCTCGGGCTTCTACTCGTTCCTCGAGGACGTGGAGGAGGTCGAGCTCGACACGCCCTACGGGAAGCCCTCGGCGCCGTACGTGATCGGCGAGATCGAGAGCACGCGCGTCGCCTTCCTGCCGCGCCACGGCCGGAAGCACGAGCTGCCGCCGCACGCGATCCCGTACCGCGCGAACGTCTGGGGGATGAAGGAGCTCGGCGTGCGCCGGATCATCGGCCCGAACGCATCCGGCGCGCTGAAGGCGGAGCTCCGGCTGGGCGAGTTCGTGGTCTGCGACCAGTTCGTCGACCGTACGAGCGGCCGCACGGACACGTTCTACGACGGCCCGGAGACGACCCACGTCTCGGCCGCCGACCCGTACTGCCCGGAGCTGCGGGCGCTGCTCGTCGAGACGGCGCGCGAGCTCGACATCCCGGTTCGCGACGGCGGGACGGTGGTGACGATCCAGGGGCCGCGCTTCTCGACGCGCGCGGAGTCGAAGTGGTTCCAGGACGCCGGCTGGGACGTGATCAACATGACCGCGTACCCGGAGGGCTACCTCGCGCGCGAGCTCGAGCTCTGCTACGCCAACATCTCGATGGTCACCGACCACGACGTCGGCGTCGAGGGAACGGAACCCGTCTCGCACGAGCAGGTGGTGACGGTCTTCGACGAGAACAACGAGCGGCTCCGTGAGCTGCTCTTCCGCGTCGTCCCGAAGATCCCGCCACAGCCGGACGAGCACCTCTGCGCGACCGCCCTCCGCGGCGCGCGCCTCTGACCCGTGTGATAAAAACCGCCCCGCGCCGGGGAATCTCGGCGCGCGTTACGTCAGGGAGGCTTGTTGATCGACTTCTTCAGTAACCACGCGGTGCTCTTCGCGCTGCTCTGCTCCGGCGTGGCGATCGCGTACGGCATCGGGTTGACGTACTGGCTGTTGCGCCAGCCGGCGGGCAGCGAGCGGATGCAGGAGATCGCGCGCGCCGTGCAGGAAGGCGCCGCCGCGTACCTGCGCCGCCAGTACCAGACGATCGCGATCGTCGCGATCGTCCCGTTCCTGCTGCTCGGCTTCTACAACAAGCTCGGCTGGGGGACGGCCGTCGGCTTCCTGATCGGCGCCGCGCTCTCGGCGCTCGCCGGCTTCATCGGCATGAACGTCGCCGTGCGCTCGAACGTGCGCACCGCCGAGGCCGCGAGGCATGGGCTCAAGCCGGCGCTGAACGTCGCCTTCCGCGCGGGCTCGGTGACGGGCCTGCTCGTGGTCGGCCTCGGCCTGCTCGGCGTCGCGGGGTACTACTGGGTTCTCACCGGCTGGCTCGGCCACACGAGCGGCTCGGCGATCAACGACCTCGTCGGGCTCGCCTTCGGCGGCTCCCTGATCTCCGTCTTCGCACGTCTCGGCGGCGGCATCTACACGAAGGCCGCCGACGTCGGCGCCGACCTGGTCGGGAAGATCGAGGCCGGCATTCCGGAGGACGACCCACGCAACCCGGCCGTGATCGCCGACAACGTCGGCGACAACGTCGGCGACTGCGCCGGCATGGCGGCCGACCTGTTCGAGACCTATGCGGTCACCGCGGTCGCCGTGATGCTCCTTGCCTCCCAGACCTTCCCGGGGCTTCACCTCGAGCTGTTCCCGCTGGCGATCGGCGGCATCTCGATCCTCGCCTCGGTGATCGGCACGTTCTTTGCGCGCGTCGGGCGGAACGGCTCGATCATGAACGCGCTCTACAAGGCGGTGCTCGTCGCGACGGTGCTCTCGGCGATCGGGTTCATCCCCGTCGTGCTGGCGTACGACTCGGGCCGCTTCAGCTTCTGGGATCTCTACATCTCGGCGCTCGTCGGCCTGGTCGTGACGTTCCTGCTCGTCGCGATCACCGAGTTCTACACGGGCACGCGCTGGCGGCCGGTCAAGCAGATCGCCGCCGCCTCCCGGACAGGCCACGCGACGAACATCATCGAGGGGCTCGCCGTCGGCATGCAGGCGACGGCCCTGCCGGTGATCGTCATCGCCGCGGGCATCCTCGTGGCGCACCACTTCGCCGGCCTGTACGGGATCGGCGTCGCGGTCATGGCGCAGCTCTCGATGACGGGCCTGATCGTCGCGCTCGACGCCTACGGGCCGGTGACCGACAACGCCGGCGGCATCGCCGAGATGGCCGACCTGCCCGAGTCGGTGCGCGCGATCACCGACCCGCTCGACGCCGTCGGCAACACGACGAAGGCGGTGACGAAGGGCTACGCGATCGGCTCGGCCGCGCTCGCTGCGCTGATCCTGTTCGACAGCTACACGAACGGCCTCTCGGTGCGGAACTTCCAGGTCACGTTCGCATTGAACGACGCCTGGGTGATCGCGGGCCTGTTCATCGGCGGCCTGATGCCGTTCCTGTTCGCGTCGCTGGCGATGGAGGCGGTCGGCCGCGTCGGCGGCCAGGTCGTGACCGAGGTCCGGCGCCAGTTCCGCGAGATCCCCGGGATCATGGAGGGAACCGCGCGGCCGGAGTACGGGCGCGCGATCGACATCGTCACGGGCTCGGCGATCAAGAGCATGCTCGTGCCGGCGCTGATCCCGATCGCGTTCCCGATCATCGTCGGCCTGATCAACGCGAAGATGCTCGGCGGCCTGCTGATCGGCACGATCGTCACCGGCCTGTTCCTCGCGATCGCGATGACCTCCGGCGGCGGCGCCTGGGACAACGCGAAGAAGTTGATCGAGGACGGCGCCTTCGGCGGCAAGGGTTCCGAGGCGCACGCGGCGGCGGTGACGGGCGACACGGTCGGCGACCCCTACAAGGACACCGCCGGCCCGGCGATCAACCCGATGATCAAGATCACGAACCTGGTCGCGATCCTGATCATCCCGCTCGTCGTCTCGATTCACGGCTAGCAGGGCCGCAACCTAGAGTCCGCCTGTGTCCCGGCGGCGTCGGCAGCAGCGGCTCGAGCGGGTCCTCGGCACGCCGGCGCTGTTCGCGACGGCGTACGGCAACGTCGGCTCGTCGATCTACTACGCGCTCGGCGTCGTCGCGGTCTACGCGCTCGGCCTGACGCCGATCGTCTTCATCATCGCCGGGATCATCTTCGCCTGCACGGCCGCGACCTACACCGAGGGCACCGTCCACTATCCGGAGGCCGGCGGCTCGTCGAGCTTCGCGCGGCACGCGTTCAACGAGCTCGTCTCGTTCGAGGCGGCGTGGGCGCAGATGCTGAAC
This sequence comes from Gaiellaceae bacterium, assembly GCA_035688325.1. Taxonomy (GTDB): domain Bacteria; phylum Actinomycetota; class Thermoleophilia; order Gaiellales; family Gaiellaceae; genus AC-32. The sequence continues at coordinate 13,398 of DASSMZ010000271.1, read as the reverse complement.
TACATCGCCACGATCGCCGTCTCGGCGTTCTTCGTGCCGCACTACCTCTCCGTCTTCTGGCCGCCGCTGCGCCAGAACCCCTGGGACATCGTCTTCGGCATCGTCGTGATCGCCCTCCTGGTGCTGCTGAACATCGTCGGCATCCAGGAGTCGGCGCGCGTCAACATCTTCCTCGCCGTCGCCGACTTCGCCACGCAGCTGCTGCTGGTGCTGCTCGGCTTCGTGCTCGTGTTCTCGCCGCAGGTGCTGAAGGCCAACATCCACCTCGGCGTCGCGCCGACCTGGAGCTCGTTCTTCCTCTCGATCCCGATCGCGATGCTCGCGTACACCGGGATCGAGACGGTCTCGAACCTGAGCGAGGAGGCGCGCGACCCGCTGCGCACGATCCCGCGCGCGGTGCTGTTCGTGGCGATCGCCGTCTTCGCGATCTACTTCACGCTGCCCTGGGTCGCGCTGTCGGCGATGCCGGTCCAGCACATCGCCGGCGACGGCTACAAGACGCTGCTCGCGCTCCCGCCGACCGAGCACCTGCACGGCCAGCACGGCTACCAGAACGACCCGGTGCTCGGGCTCGTCAACAACCTCGGCCTGAACGACGCCCTCACGCACGTGCTCCAGATCTACCTCGGCATCCTGGCCTCCACGATCCTGTTCATCGGCGCCAACGCCGGCGTGATCGGGGCCTCCCGGATCACCTACGCGATGTCGGGCTACCGGCAGCTGCCGATGGCGTTCCGCAAGATCCATCCGCGCTTCAAGACGCCCTGGCTCGCGCTCGTCGTCTTCGCCGGCGCGATCCCGATCGTGCTCACGCTTTCCGGCAAGACCTCGTTCCTCGGCGCGATCTACTCGTTCGGCGCGACCTTCTCGTTCACGGTCGCCCACGCCGCGATCGTGCGCATGCGCATGCAGCAGGCGCGAGGCGGCGTCGAGATCCCGTACCGCTCGCGCTTCAACCTGCGCGTCCGCGGCGTCGACTGGCCGCTCTTCGCGATCATCGGCGGGCTCGGCACCGGGCTCTCGTTCCTCGTGATCGTGCTCCAGACGCCGTCGATCCGCTACGCCGGCCTCGGCTGGCTGCTGATCGGCTTCCTCTTCTACGTCGTCTACCGGCGGCGCGTGATCCACGCGCCGCTGACCGAGACGGTGCGCGCGCCGATCCCGCTCGGGCCGGCGGTCGCGCTCGAGTACCGGAGCGTGCTCGTGCCGGTCGTGTGGCAGCGCGAGTCGGAGGCGGCGGTCGACCTCGCCTGCCGGCTCGCCGTCGAGCGGCGGGGCTCGATCGTCGCGCTGACGGTGATCGAGGTGCCGCTCGAGCTGCCGCTCGACGCACGGCTGCCGGGGAACGTCGAGGAGCGCGCGAACGACCTGCTCGACGAGGCGCGCGCGATCGGCGACGCCTACGGCGTGAACGTGATCGGCCGCATCGTCCGCGCGCGTCGCGCCGGCCGCGCGATCGTCGACGAGGCCGCCCGCCGCGGCAGCGAGATCATCGTCATGGGCGCGCCGCGGCGGGAGGGGCGCGCTCCGCGCGGCCGCATCTTCGGCGGCACGGTCGACTTCGTGCTCAAGAACGCGCCCTGCCGGGTGATGGTCGCCGCCGCGCCGCGCGCCGCATGAGGAGCGGCTACCGTGGCGCGACCGCCGTCTTCGGCGTCGTCGCGATCGGGATCGGGATCGCGATCCTCGTGCAGACCGCACGTCTCGGCGGCGGCCTCGGCTACGTGATCGGCCTGCTCTTCGTCGCGCTCGGCGCCGGGCGGCTGTATCTCCTCTGGCGCCGGAAGTAACCTCACCCCGTGGCGAGAAAGATCCCCGGCCTGCAGCGGGTTCTCGACGCGCCGGCGCTCTTCTCGGTCGCGTACGGCGAGATCGCGTCGTCGATCTACGTCGCGCTCGGGATCATCGCCCTGCACGCGCTCGGGCTCACGCCGGCGGTGCTCGCCCTCGTCGGCGCGCTGTTCCTCGTGGTCTCGCTCTCGTACGCGGAAGGCACGACGGCGATCCCGGAGACCGGCGGCGCCGCCACCTTCGTCCGGCGCGCGTTCAACGACCTCGTCGGCTTCCTGACCGGCTGGGCCCTCTTCCTCGACTACCTGATCGTGATCGCCCTGTCCGCGCTGTTCCTGCCGCACTACCTCGGCGCGGCCATGAACTGGGGCTCGCTCGAGCACAACCCGTGGGACGTCGCGATCGGCGTGGCGGTCGTGCTCGGCGTCGCCGCGATCCGCCTGGTGCGGCGCTCGGCCTTCTACAGCTACGGGATCTTCGTCGCGATCCTCGATCTCGTCACGCAGCTGCTGCTCGTCGTGCTCGGCTTCGCGTTCCTCTTCTCGGGCGACACGCTCACCCGCGGCGTCTCGATCGGGACGCATCCGACCTGGCACCAGATCGTCTTCGCGCTGCCGCTGGCGATGCTCGCGTACACCGGCCTCGAGACGGTCGCGAACCTCGCCGAGGAGACGCGCGAGCCGGGCCGCGACGTCCCGCGCAGCCTCTTTTCCGGGATCGGGCTCGTCGTCGTGATCTACGTCGCGATCGCGTTCGTCGCCCTGAGCGCGTTCCCGGTGCAGAACGGGACGACCGCGATCGGCACCATCTGGCTGCGCGCGCCGCTGATGGGCATCGTCGACGCGTTGAACGGGCCGCTGCCGAGCGGCCTCGCGACGGCGCTGCGCGTCTACGTCGGCCTGACCGGCGCGGTGATCCTGCTCGTCGCCGTCACGACGTCGATCTCCGGCTTCACGCGGCTCGCGCACTCGCTCGGCGAGCACGGCCAGCTGCCGCGCGCGTTCGGCCGCCTCAACCGCCGCACCCTCGTCTCGCCGCAGGCGATCGTCGCGGCGGCGCTGATCTCGACGGCGCTCATGGTCGGCACCTCGTTCGTGAAGGACGACGTCGCCTTCCTCGCGAGCCTGTTCAGCTTCGGCGTGCTCGCGGCCTTCACCGCCGCCCAGCTCGCGGTGATCAAGCTGCGCTTCACCGAGCCGGAGCTGAAGCGCCCCTACCGGGCGCCGGCGAACATCCGCGTGCGCGGCGTGGAGGTGCCCCTGCCGGCGATCGTCGGCTCGATCATGACCTTCCTGATCTTCGTCGCGGCGATGGCGACGCACGCCGGCGCCCGTTACGGCGGGCCGATCTGGCTCGCGGTCGGGCTGGTCGTGTACGGCGCCGTTCGCAAGACCCGCGGCGAGGGGCTGCTCGAGCACGTCCAGGCACCGCCGGAGGAGCTGCCGGAGACGCAGTTCTCGAGCATCCTCGTGCCGATGAAGCTCGGCGCGATCGGCGAGGAGATGGTCGCGACCGCCGTGAAGCTCGCGCAGGATCGCGCCGCGCTCGTCCAGGCGCTCTACGTGATTCGGGTCCCGCTCGACCAGCCGCTCGAGGCCGAGCTCGACGAGCAGGAGGAGGCCGCGGCGGCCTCGCTCGCCGAGGCGCGCCTGCTCGGCGCCGACCACGGCGTCGAGGTGGCGGTCGAGACGGTGCGCGCACGGTCGATCGGCGACGCGATCGTGTCGGAGGCGCGCCGCCGCGACACCGACCTGATCGTCGTCGGCTCGGCGCCGCGCTGGCGCCGCCAGTCGCGCTTCTTCTCGCCGACGGTCGAGTACGTCCTGCGCAAGGCGCCGTGCGAGGTGCTCGTCGTCGCGTTCCCCGAAGGCGTGATGGAGGACGACGGCTTCGACGGCGGCCAGCAAAGCTAGAGTGCGAGCGTGAAGGCGCTGGTGATCGGCTGTGGCAGGGTGGGCTCGAACATCGCCCTGCAGCTCGACCGCGAGGGCTGGGAGGTCACGGCGGTGGACGAGAAGGAGGAGGCGCTCGGCCGCCTCGGCGACCACTGGGCCGGCGGCTTCGTGCTCGGCCACGGCATGGACATCGAGGTGCTGCGCCGGGCCGGGATCGAGGAAGCCGACGCGGTCGTCGTCGCGACGGACGGCGACAACACCAACATCGTGATCGCCCAGGTCGCGCAGCAGCGCTTCGACAACCAGTGCGTCGTCGTGCGCGTGCTCGACCCGGCGCGGGCGGAGTTCTACCGCCAGCGCGGGCTGCGCACGGTCTGCCCGACGTCCGCCGCGATCGACGTCCTGCTCGACTCGGTGCGCGCCTGCGAGGTACGGCCCGCGGAGACCACGAGCGCCTGATGTACATCTTGATCGCGGGCGGCGGCAAGGTCGGCGCGAACCTCGCACGCGTGCTCCTCGCGGACGGCAAGCACGAGGTGACGCTCATCGAGCAGCGGCGCGACCGCTTCGAGCGCCTCGAGCAGGAGTTCGAGCACCAGGTACTGCTCGGCGACGCGACCGAGATCTACGTGCTCGAGCGCGCCGGCATCGCACGCCCGCCCGACATCGTCGCGGCGCTTACCGGCGACGACGAGGACAACCTGATCATCTGCCAGCTCTCGAAGGAGAAGTACGGCGTCCAGAAGGTGATCGCGCGTGTGAACGACCCGCGCAACCAGGCGCACTTCGACCTGCTCGGGATCTCGCCGACCGTCTCGGCGACGCGCGGCCTGATGGCCTTGATCGAGCACGAGGTGCCCGAGCACGATCTCGTCCACCTGCTCGAGCTGCGCAAGGAGAACCTCGAGATCGTGGAGGTGCAGATTCCGCAGGGCGCGCCGGCCGCGGGCATGCGCGTCGAGAAGCTCGACCTGCCCGAGGGCTCGCGCCTGATCTCGATCATGCGCAATGGCCGCTCCGAGATCGCGGTCGGAGCGACCGAGCTGCAACCGGGTGACCAGGTTCTCGCGATACTGCAGCCGGGGAAGGAAGACGAGCTGCGGAGGGTCCTGCTCAAAGCTCGATGAAGGTCCTCGCGGTCACGCTCGCGCTCGTCGCGGCGGCTCTGCCCGGCGCTGCCTGCGGCCAGAGCTCGTCGCCGTCGCATTCCTCGAGCCAGCAGGTGCGCCTGCGGCAGTTCGCGACCGGCTTCGACTCGCCGGTCTACGTGACCGCGCCGCGGAGCGAGCCCGGCAACCTGTACGTCGTCGAGCAGCCGGGAATGATCCGCGTGCTCGTCGACGGCAAGCTCCGCCCGCAGCCGTTCCTCGACATCCGCAGCCGCGTCCGCTCCGGCGGCGAGCAGGGCCTGCTCTCGATGGCGTTCGACCCGAACTACGCCAAGAACCACCGCTTCTTCGTCTACTTCAACGACACGAGCGGCGACGTGCGCGTGTTCTCGTTCCGCTCGAACGGCGTCGTCGGCCTGCCGTCGACCGGCGTCTCGCTGCTGCGCGTGAACCACCGCGAGTTCTCGAACCACAACGGCGGCCAGTTGCAGTTCGGCCCGGACGGCCTGCTCTACGCCGGGACGGGCGACGGCGGCTCCGGCGGCGACCCGCACAACCACTCGCAGACCCTCGGCTCGCGCCTCGGGAAGATGCTGCGCATCAACGTGAACAAGCGCGGCGCGCGCTGGCAGATCGCCGGCTACGGGCTGCGCAACCCGTGGCGGTTCTCGTTCGACCCGCTGACGAAGGACCTCTACATCGGCGACGTGGGCCAGGACACATGGGAAGAGGTCGACGTCCGCACGCCGCGGCAGTGGCGCGGCCTGAACAACTACGGCTGGCACGTCTACGAGGGCCGGTCGCGCTACACGCCGGGCCAGACGCCGACGAAGCGGGGGACGCTCGTCTTCCCGATCGTCGTGTACAGCCACTCGCAGGGCTGCTCGATCACCGGCGGCTACGTCTACCGCGGCAAGGCCGTGCCGGCCGCCCGCGGCCGCTACTTCTACGGCGACTACTGCAGCGGGACGATCTGGAGCCTGCGCGCGAGCGGCGGCAAGCTCCGCTCGGGCCCGCGCAAGGAGTCGTTCAGCGTGCCGAGCCTCTCCTCGTGGGGCGTGGACGCGGCCGGCGAGCTCTACGCCACGTCGCTCGACGGCACGATCTACAAGCTCAGCCCGTAGACCGTCGTCTTCGCACCTGAGGGCCCTGCTGGCCGAGAGCCGCGTAGGCCAACGCCTGGAGCGACTCGTTCAGGTTGCGCAGCTCGTGGGCGAGCGCCAGGTAGCCCTCGGTGTGGTCGAGCCGCTGGTTGAGCCGCTGGAGCTCGGCGCGGAGGCCGTCCAGCCGCTCGAGCACGGCGTCGAACTGGCGGTCGTCGAACGCCTTTCCGTCAGCCACGCTGCGATTGTACGGAGAGCCTCGCGGCGTGCAGCAGCAGCAGCCCGAGGGCGAGCCCGGCCGCGTCCATCGCGACGTCGAACGGCGACGCGTGGCGCCCGCGGACGAACGCCTGGTGGATCTCGTCGGTGACGGCGTACGCGACGCCGACCAGGAACGCAGGCAGCTCCCGCCCGAGCGCGCGGTAGAGCAGGAGCGCGAGGACGGCGTACTCGGTCACGTGCGCGCACTTGCGCAGCACCGTGTCCCAGGTGCCGAGGTCGGTGCCCAGGTTCGGGACGGCCGAGAGCGCGAAGATGAGGGCGGCCCAGAGGAGGACCGGGCCCCAGAGCCAGAGCAGGCGCGAGAGCTTCATCGAGCGGCAATGGTAGGCTCCCGCGCGTTAGGCGAGCGGTGAGGGAACCCGGTGCGAGTCCGGGACGGTCCCGCCGCTGTGAGGGGAGACGCTCACGCGCCGAGACGCCACTGGCCTGCGGGCCGGGAAGGCGGCGCGAGGGGGAGCCCCGAGTCAGAAGACCTGCCGCCCGCCACGAACATCCGAACCCCTCGCGGAAGGAGGATTCGTGTCAAGGCGACTCCCTGCTCTCGCCGTCGCGGTCGTGGCGGCGCTCCTCGTCGTCCCTGCCGCCCTCGCGGTGCGCGTGCACGTGCGCGTCGAGGGCAAGACGCGGACGATCTACGGCTCGGCCGAGCCGACTCTGAGCGTGAAGGCGAACGCGCTCGACGCGCTCGAGTCGGCGAGCGTCGCCGGCGAGTTCTACTACCACGTCGCGACCACGTCCTTCGGGCCGTACGTCGACCAGATCGGCCGCTACGTCGCCGGCGCGACCACGGGCTGGGTCTTCAAGGTGAACGGCGCCTCGCCGCCGGTCGGCGCCGACGCGGTCACGCTCAAGGACGGCGACCGGGTGCTCTGGTACTGGGCCACCTTCGGGCCCGGCGGCGGGCCGCCGACGCTGGCGCTGAAGGCGGGCGCCAGGCGCAACTGCTACCGGGTCCTCGCGCAGGACGACGCGGGCAAGGCGACGGCGGCGCGAGGCGCCCGGCTCCACGTCGACGGTCGCAGCGTCCTCGCGGTCACCGGCTCGGCCTGCGTCGGCAGGCATCGCGGCCTCGTGACGGCGACGCTGAGGGGCGCCGTCCGCTCGAACGCCGTGCGGTGAGCGTCGCGAGGGCACTGGCGCTCGGGACCCTGGCCGTCGTGCTCGCCGGGTGCGGCTCCGCGCGGAGCAGCTCCGGCAGCGCGACCCTGTGGGTGACGCGCGACCGGGGAGCGGTCGTCCTGCACGCCGAGCAGGTGCCGGCCGGGGAGTCGGTGCTGCAGGCGCTCGACCGGGTCGCCTCGGTGAAGACGCGCTACGGCGGCCGCTACGTGCGCGCGGTCGACGGGCTCGAGGAGCAGGCACGGCGCTCGTGGTTCTACTACGTCAACGGCTACCTGGCCGACCGGAGCGCCGCCGACTACCGGCTGCGTCCGGACGACGTGGCGTGGTGGGACTACCGCTCGTGGCGCGACCCGGCGCAGGACCCGCTCGTGGTCGGCGCGTTCCCACAGCCGTTCGTCGCGGGCTACGGAGGCGAGCGTCACCGGACGGTGATCGTCTCGTCCGACCCGGGGCGCGTGCGGGCGCTCGCGCGGCGGCTGCACGCGACCGTCGCCCCGCGTGGCGCCGGGACGCTTCCGAGGAACGTCAACGTGATCTCGATCGGGGACGCCCGCCGGACGAGCGCGCGGCTCGAGTTCGTCGCCTCGACGGCCCCCGGATCGCCGGTCAGGCTCTCGTTCGAGGGCGACCCGAAGGCGCTCCTGCGCGCGCGGCCGTTCCGCTTCCGCTACGAGGTCGGCGGGTGAGCCCGGCACCGGCCGCGCTGCTGCTCGCCGGCCTGGCTGCGGCCGCGCTGCTCGCCGACCGGATCGTCTCGGTCGCCGCGATCGCGGCCGTCCTGCTGGTCGTCTGCCTGCGCGCGCCGGCAGACCGCCGCCGTCTCTACCTGGTGGGTGCGTTCGGCTCCGGGCTCGCGGTGTTCGTCCTGACGCCGTTCGTCTCGCAGATCGGCTACCACGTGCTCTGGAGCGGTCCGACGGTGCCGGTCTTCGGCACCCTCGACGTGACGCGCGAGGAGCTGCGCATCGGGCTCTTCCAGGGCCTGCGGCTGACGGCGGTCGCGCTCGCGTTCGCGGCGTACGCGCTGCTGCTCGACCACGACCGGCTCGTGCAGGCGGCCGGGTTCGCGCGGCGGTCGGTGCTCGCGGTCGCGCTGGCGACGAGGCTCGTGCCGACGCTCGAGCGGGACGCGGCCGGGCTGGGCGAGGCGCTGCGCGGGCGCGGGGTGGAGGTGACCGGCGTCCGCGGCCGCGCGACGCTGCTCGGCCCGCTGCTCGCCGGCTCGCTCGAGCGGGCGCTGAACCTGGCCGAGGCGATGGAGGCGCGGGGCTACGGCCGGCCCGGCGCGACCCGCGCGCCGCGGCCGGGGTGGACGGCGCTCGACAAGGCCGCGGTGACGCTCGGCGTCGCGGCGATCGCGATCGGAGCCCTGTGGCTCTAGCGCTCGTCGCGAACCTCAGCTTCGCCTACCCGGGTGGACACGAGGCGCTGCGCGGCGTCTCGCTCGAGCTCGAGCCCGGCGAGGTGGTGGCGCTCCTCGGGCCTTCCGGCGGGGGCAAGTCGACGCTCCTGCGTGCGCTGGCGGGCCTCGTGCCGCACTTCCACGGCGGCCGCTTCGCCGGCCGGGTCGAGGTCGGCGGCCTCGACACGCGCCGCGTCCGGCCCGCCGACCTCGCCGGGACGGTCGCGACCCTGTTCCAGGACCCGGAGGACCAGGTCGTCTTCACCCGCGTCGCCGCCGAGGTGCAGTTCGGCCTCGAGAACCTCGGCACGCCGCCCGCCAGGATCGTTGCCCGCGCCGAGGAGGCGCTCGCGTCGGTCGGCGCGCTCCACCTCGCCGAGCGGCCGGTGGCCGAGCTCTCGGGCGGCGAGCTGCAGCGGGTGTGCCTCGCGTCGACGCTCGCGCTGCGGCCGCGGCTCCTGCTGCTCGACGAGCCGACCTCGCAGCTCGACCCGGACGGCGCGGCCGCGGCGATCGAGCTCGCGCGCGAGAGCGGCGCGGCGGTGGTGGTCTCGGAGCAGCGGCCCGAGCGCGTGCTCGAGGCGGCCGACCGCGTCCTCTTCCTCGCGGGCGGGATGCTGCTCGACGACGCGCCGGACGCGTGGCTCCCGCGCGAGGCCGTCACGCCGGACGCCGAGCCGCGGGGCGAGCCGACGTGCCGCCTCGAGGCCGTCTCCTTCGCGTACGGCTCGGTGCCGGTCGTGAAGGCGAGGAGCCTGGCGGTCGGGCGCGGCGAGGTCGTCGCGCTGGTCGGCCCGAACGGCTCCGGCAAGACCACGATCGCCAAGCTCGCCGCCGGGTTGCTCGAACCGCAGGCCGGCCGCGTCGTCCGCGCGGGGCGGGCGTGTTACCTCTCGCAGGATCCGGGGCGTTACCTCGTCCGCGAGCGGGCGGACGAGGAGGTCGCGCTCGCCGTCGGCGGCGACCTCGCGCGGGCGCGCGCCGCGCTGGCGCAGGTCGGGCTCCTCGGGTTCGACGATCGGCACCCGCGCGACCTCTCGAGCGGCGAGCGCGAGCGGCTGGCGCTCGCCGCCGTGCTCGTCGCCGAGCCCGACCTGCTCGTGCTCGACGAGCCGACCCGTGGAGTCGACCCGCCGCGCAAGGACGAGCTCGCCGCCCTGCTGCGCTCGCAGGCGCCGGGCCGGGCGACGCTCGTCGTCACGAACGACCTCGTGTTCGCCTGCGAGGTCGCCGACCGCTGCATCTCGACCGCGGCGCGGGAGGCGGTCGTTGCCTAGGTTCCTCGCGCTCGCAGCCGCCGTCGGCGCGGCGGTCTGGACGGCCGTCAGGCCCGAGGACGCCGCGCTCGCGCTGCTCGTCGTGGCGGCGGCGCTGATCGTCGCCGGAGCCGCGTGGCTGGAGAGCGGCCCCGGCTCGAGCAAGGAGCTCGTCCTGATCGCCACGCTCGCGGCCGCCGCCGCCGCCGGGCGCGTCCTCTTCGCAGCCGTCCCGAACGTGCAGCCCGTGACGGTCACGGCCGTCGTCGCCGGCGTGGCGCTCGGCCCGCGGGCCGGCATGGCGGTCGGCGGCCTCGCGGCGCTCGTCTCGAACTTCTACCTCGGCCAGGGCGCATACACGCCGTGGCAGATGCTGGCATGGGCCGGCTGCGGCCTCGTCGGCGGCCTCGCCGCGCCGCTCCTGCGTCGCCGAGTACCGCTCGCGCTGACGTGCCTCGTGCTCGGCTTCGCGTTCGACGCCTTCATGGACGTCTGGGAGTGGCTCAGCTTCTACCCGCACACCTGGCAGGCGTTCACGGCGCTCTACCTGCGCGGGATCTCGTTCGACGCGGCGCACGCGGGCGGGAACGTCGTGCTGGCGCTGGTCGCGGGGCCGGAGCTGCGGCGGCTGCTCGAGCGCTACGCGCGCCGGCTGAAGGCGGAGGTCGTGTGGGCCTGAGGCTGCTGCTCGCGACGATGGTGGCCGCGACGCCGGCCGGGTTCCTGCAGGCGCACCAGCAGCCGAGCGGCGGCTTTGCCGAGACCGGCGGCGCCGAGGGGCCGGCGCTGACCGCGTGGGCCGTCCTCGGCCTGCGCTCCGCCGGCGCGGGAACGGGCGGCGCGCTCCGGTACCTGCAGGAGCACGAGGACGCGCTGCCGGAACTCACCGACGCCGAGCTCGTCGCGGTCGCCGAGGGCGCGCTCGGGCAACGGTCGCCGGCGTTGCTCGCGCGGATCCGCAAGGCGCAGCGGCCGAACGGCCGCATCGGCCCGAGCGTGAACTCGACGATCTGGGGGATCCTCGCGCTCCGCCAGGCGCGCGCGCCTGGCGCACGCGCCGCGATCACGTTCCTGCTGCGCCAGCAGGCCCGCGGCGGCGGCTGGGCCTGGTACCTGCACGGGCAGCCCGACTCGAACGACACGGCGGCGGCGATCGAGGCGCTGCGCGCCTCGGGCGTCGGCGGAGCGCCGATCCGGCGCGGCCTGGCGTACCTGCTCCGCCTGCGGAACGCCGACGGCGGCTTCGAGCTCACGCCGGGGCGCGGCTCGGACGCGCAGTCCACGGCGTGGGCGATCCAGGCGTTCGTGGCCGCACGCAAGCCGCTGCCGAAAGGCGCGCTCGCGTACCTCCACAGCCTGCGGCGGCCGGACGGGAGCTACCGCTACTCGAGGCGCTTCGTCACCACGCCCGTCTGGGTCACGGCGCAGGTGCTGCCGGCGCTGTACCGGCGCGCGTTCCCGCTCTAGCCGGCCGCGACCCAGCCCGGCGCCGGGCGGACGAGGGAGCCGTCCCTGACGAGACGCTCGACGAGCCCGTCCTCCCGCCACGGAAACCAGCGCGGAAGCTCGGGCTCGGGCGCGAGCACGGCCGCGCGCACGCCCGCGACGAGCACCTCCGCGAGGCCACCGCCGGGGCTCTCCGGCACGAGCTGGTCCCAGCGCGCGAGCACGCTCGTGTGCCGGTGTGGGTCCTCGTAGACGACGCTCCGGGCGACGACCGCGCCGCAGCGCTCGAGCGGGGTCCGCAGCCGGCGCAGCTCCTTCGGCCCGAGGCCGAGCTCGAGCTGCAGATCCTCGAGCTCGGACGGCCCGGCGGCCGCGAGGTGGCGCAGCAGCGGGTCGTCGGCGTGCCGCTTGAGCTCGGCCCGGCAGAGCGGGCCGAGCAGCCGCGCCACGTCGTCGGTGACGAGCAGGCTCTTGCCGCCGTGGACGGCGAGGGTCAGGTAGCCGCGCGCGCCGAGCTCGCCGAACCAGGGGAACTTCGTCCGCGGCCACTGCCCGAAGCCGGGCGAGCCCGGCGCGTACGGCTCCTCGTGGCAGGCCTCGAACAGGCTCGGAAGCGCCGAGTCCGCCGTCCGCGTGAGCAGGCCGCGGTCGAGCAGGAACGCCTCCGCCTCGTCGAGCGACCCGAGCGCACGCTCGGGCCTGAGCCGGCACTCGAAGGCACGTCGCTCGGTGAGCTCGTCCAGCGGCGTCATTTAGACAATTCTCACCAGGCGCTGCTAGCGTGTGGCACCGGTCGCCGATGCGGGCATTCGAGTGGCCTGTCCTCGATGCGACCGACTCCCCCGACCACGGCTGCCCCTACGTCCCCCTTCCAGGGGTTGGCGCTGCGGCGGCGAATTGCCGATGCCGTGGACGTGATGGGGCGCAGGCAGCTCGCGATCCTCGTGGGGATCGTCTCCCTCGCTGGGCTCGGCCTCCTCGTCGCGCGGACCGGGACGCACACCTTCCAGGTCGCCGCCACGCCGGACTGGCGCTTCCTGCTCGCCGGCCTCGCGATCTGCGCCGCGGTGCAGCCGCTGCGCGCGCTGGCGTGGACGTCGACCGTGCGCTCACCGGTCGGCTTCCGGGCGATGTACGCCGCGAGCTCGGTCGGCTCGTTCCTCGACACCGTGCTGCCCGGCCGGATGGGCGAGGCCTCCAAGGTCGCCGTCCTGAAGGTCGCGGCCGGCCCGCGCTGGCCCGGCTTCTCGCGCGCGGGCGGGAGCCTCCTGTGCGCGCACCTGCTCGAGATGATCGCCTTCGTCCTCGTCGGCGCCGGCTCGGCCTTCTTCCTGCCGATCCCCGGCTGGGCGAGGATCACGATGCTGGTCGGCTTGCCGGCTGCGGCCGGCGGGCTCGTGCTCGTCTCCGTCCTGCACAAGCGCGTCAGCCACCGCCTGCCGGACGGCGTCGGCTCGTTCCTCGCGGGCGCCGCCGCGCCGAAGGGCGTGATGCTGCGCGCGGGCGTGATCCTCGTGCTGACCTGGGTCGCCCGCTGGTTCGGGATCCTCTTCCTCCTTCATGCGGTCGGCGTCCACGTCGGCATCGGCGCGGCGCTCCTCTACATGGTCGTGACGGGGCTGGCCAACACGATGCCGTTCCTGCCGGGGAACGTCGGCCTCTACCAGGGCGCGGCGCTCGGCGCGCTGGCGATGGCCGGCCACGGCGGCACGACGGCCGCGGCCGCGTCCGTCTTCACGCCGGCCGCCGCCAGCCTCGCGACCGCGATCGCGGCGATGGTCGGCCTCGCGTTCTACGGCCGCCGCCTCGGCGAGCTCCGCCGCGCGGCCGTCAGGTTCTAGCCCAGCGTCGTCGGATCCGCCAGCTGCCCGTCGCGGCCGACGTAGCCGCCCTTCGCGCCGACGACGAGCAGCACCAGCGGCTCCTCGCCGACGCTCGTGATCTGCCGCGGCGTCGTCGACTCGACGTGGCAGAGGCCGCCCGGGCCGAGCT